>DATGSY010000186.1:0-4061 GCA_035302125.1 Atopostipes sp. | reverse complement strand
GTCATAATGACATCCGTTCCACCGCCTAATAAATCAGACCAATATAAACCGATTGGAATGAGTAAAATAAAAGGAATAAACCCATGTAGATATTCTGGTATGGGAAGCTTTTTGTAAAACGATGGTGTCCATTTGAATAGTCCACGTTGGAAAATCCAGCCACCTATTCCTAAAATAACACCTAAGCCCAATAAGTAGAAATAATTTTCTATAGGGAAAATAGCGGTCGCTCCCAAATCAATGGACGGCTCAGATCCAAAAATTGAAAAAGATAAAAAAGATGCCGTGACTGATGCAGAGAATACGGATAAAATCAACACATTAGAGAATCGATGGTGGATTTCTTCTAACACCAATACAAAAGCGGACAACGGTGCATTAAAAGCAGCAGATAACCCAGCTGCAGCTCCACTTGAAATTAAAATATTTTCTTGAGATTTATCTCCTTTTAAAAATGAGTTGATTCCTTGACCCACAACTCCGCCAATCTGTATGGAAGGTCCTTCTTGACCTAAAGGAATGCCCAATCCAAGAACCAGCCAACTTCCTAGAAATTTGCGCCAAAGTACCGAGAGCCAATCCAATTTCAAGGTCTCTTGTAATTGTCCTTTTAACTCTGCGACCCCGTTTCCTTGAATAAATGGCTCATCGTGAATTAAGCGTACGACTACAGCTCCTAATAAAAGTACAACAATCCCCCATGGAATAATCCACATAGAATTTTCTTGTAAATAACTATAAATAGCTGGCATTCGATTTAATAAACTATAAATCGCCATACGAAAAGCACTAACAATGGCTCCAGCGATGATTCCTACTAATACGCCTCGAAGCACATATTTTACTTTCGCCCATTCTATAATTTTTAAACGCTGCATTCTGTTCTCCTTTTTACATCATTTAAAGTGTATACTTTAGTATTTTTTGAACAGACACCACGATAGCAAATATCTGATTCGAACTCAACAGATAATGAATAAAATAAAAAGTTTTTTTGATTTTGAGCTAAAAATTTATTTCTTAATCGATAAAGACTTCTATTTATCCGGTTTAAAACTGCCATACAAAAAGCAGACACTACACAAGAAATGTAGCGTCTGCTTATATTGTTATCTTCTTCTTCTTCTTTTAATTTTTTTGCGTTTTTTTCGTTTTCTTGTTTTCGCAGCATTCTGGAACATCTTTTTACCCATTTTACCGCCTAAACCATTACCAAACATCTGGTCCATGCCAGCAGGCATTTTCCCGCCTGAAAGTCCAGACATCATCTCTCTTGATTGCTTAAATTGCTTGATTAAACGATTCACTTCATTTAATGAACGTGCTGAACCTTTTGCAACACGTCGACGTCGACTTTGGTTTAACAAGTCTGGATCTTCACGTTCTTCTGGTGTCATAGACATGACAATAGCTTTCATATAATCCAGTTCTTTTTCGTCCATTTCAAAATCAGCCATACCTGGCAGGTTACTGACTCCTGGAATCATTTTAATAAGGTCTTCTAATGGCCCCATATTTCGCATTTGATCCATTTGTTCAATGAAGTCATTAAAATCATATCGATTTTCTGCCATTTTTTGAGCCAGTTCTTCTGCTCGTTTTTCATCGACTTCTTCTTGGGCACGCTCAATTAAGGTGAGCAAGTCACCCATTCCTAATATTCGATTTGCCATTCGATCAGGGTAGAACGGTTCTAACGCATCCAGTTTTTCACCAGTACCGGTAAATTTAATTGGTTTACCTGTAACTTTACGGATAGAAAGTGCCGCACCACCACGGGTATCTCCATCAAGTTTTGTTAAAATGACACTCGAAATATCTAATTGATCATTAAAGGAATCTGCTACGTTAACAGCATCTTGTCCTGTCATTGCATCCACGACTAAGAATATTTCATCAGGTTCTACAGCGGTTTTAACATCTTTTAACTCGGTCATTAAGACTTCATCAATGTGTAATCGACCGGCCGTATCAATAATGACTAAATCACGGTTTTGATCTTTTGCTTCCTGTACACCTTTTTTGGCAATTTCAACAGGACTCACTTGGTCCCCCATGGTAAATACAGGCACATTCAATTGTTCACCAATTGTTTGGAGCTGATCGATTGCTGCTGGACGATAAATATCCGCTGCCACTAGCATAGGTTTCATATTTTTATTTTTTCTTAAAAAGTTCGCTAATTTTCCAGCAGTGGTTGTTTTACCTGCACCTTGTAAACCAGTCATCATATAAACAGTTGGCGGAATATCAGAAGTTACAACCTCTGCTTGCTCGCCCCCCATTAATTCAGACAGTTCATCGTAAACAATTTTTACAACTTGCTGTCCTCCATTTAAACTTTCAAGGA
Organism: Atopostipes sp.; assembly: GCA_035302125.1. Classification (GTDB taxonomy): domain Bacteria; phylum Bacillota; class Bacilli; order Lactobacillales; family Carnobacteriaceae_A; genus Atopostipes. The sequence continues at coordinate 1,711 of DATGSY010000186.1, read as the reverse complement.
CCTCTTCACCGACTGCTTTCTCGCGAACACTATTTACAAATTCTCTTACGACTTTATAGTTAACGTCTGCTTCTAATAGAGCTAGACGGACTTGACGCATAGCGTCTTGAACATCTTGCTCGGAAACTTTTCCTTTTTTTCTTAAGGAAGAAAAAGCATCTTGCAAACGCCCAGTTAAACCTTCAAAGGCCATTTGAGCTAGTTCTCCTCTCTGATTGTATCTTGAATCACTTCATTAATAAGTTCATTCAATCGTTTATCTTCTTTATAATTTTCTTCAAGATATTGTTTTATCTTTTTTAATGTTTCTCTCCGTTGTTCAAATTCTTCAACTAACCGAAGCTTTTCTTCATAGTCCAACAAAGTTTCTTCGGTGCGTTTAATGCTGTCATATACGGCTTGACGACTCACCCCATGATTATCTGCAATCTCGGCTAATGTATAGTCTTCTTCATAATAATCGGACATATACTCTGCTTGTTTTGGGGTCAATAAATCTCCATAAAATGAAAATAATTCGTTCATTTTTAGCGTTTTTTCTAATTCCATTTTATTCCCTATTTTCTTATTGCTTATGTTTATTCATCTGAACAATTAACTAATTAAATCCTTGAATAAACCATAAGCGAATTTTTCAGAATCGAATTCATGTAAATCATTCATCGACTCACCTAATCCAACAAATTTTACGGGCATCTTTAATTCTTTACCTATAGCAAGAACAATACCACCTTTAGCAGTACCATCCATTTTTGTTAAGGCAATCCCTGTAATATTCGTTACTTCTTGAAATTGTTTCGCCTGATTTAATGCATTTTGCCCAGTAGTTGCATCAAGCACCAATAACGTTTCGTGTGGAGCATTAGGGATTTCACGTTCAATCACACGATTCATTTTTGCCAACTCATCCATTAAATTCTTTTTATTTTGAAGGCGTCCTGCAGTATCGACCAACAAATAATCCATGTCTTTTTCTTGTGCTTGTTTTAAAGCATCAAAAACTACTGCTGAGGGATCTCCACCTTGATGAGTTGAAACAACTTCAGCACCGACACGTTCGCCCCACACCTCGAGTTGCTGAATCGCTCCAGCACGGAAGGTATCTCCAGCTGCTAGCATAACGGAGTTTCCTTCTTCAATCAGTTGGTGAGCTAACTTTGCAATCGTTGTTGTTTTGCCCACTCCGTTAACCCCAATAAACAATATAACCGATAAACCATCCGGATTTGTGTTAAATTCGACATAATCTGGATTGGTTTCTTCATACATATCAATCATGGTTTTAACCAGCACACGTTCGGCATCTTCAACCGTTCGAATATTTTCTACTCTCGCTTCATATCTCATTTTGTCTGAGATTTCCATCGTTGCTTCAAAACCAACGTCCGATTCAATGAGTAAATCTTCTAACTCTTCAAAAAACTCCTCATCTTCATATCGGAAATTGGCCATCATTTCTTTAAAACGCCGAGTAAAAGACTTTCGGGGTTTTTCTAAACCTTCTTCATAAGTAGACAGTTCTTCTTGTTCTGTCTTATTTTCAACTTGATTTTCTTGTTGTTTATCTTCTTCACCAGTAAAGACTGATTTAATTCGGTCAAATAAACTCAATCTGGTCAGCCTCATTTCTTTTCATTTGTATTTTTATAATACTCTCTGCCTTATATAATACCATAGATGATAGGCATTTTAAATTTAAGTTTCGTATATC
>DATGSY010000185.1:0-7480 GCA_035302125.1 Atopostipes sp. | reverse complement strand
ACGAAACAATTATAACTCATTCGAGTTACAGGTTTAAGTCAGCCTTAAATGACGAATATATCAAAAAAAGATTAGCCATTTAAGACTAATCTTATTATACGAGGAGGGCAATTTAATGATTGAATTGAAACACGAACAAATCGATGATATCCCTGTCATTGAGTTATTCGAAAAAGGGAAAGAACAGGAAAAACTGCCTGTTGTATTTTTCTATCATGGTTGGGAAAGTCGGAAAGAAAGAGTATTAGAGTATGGCTATTACCTCGCAAATAGTGGTTTCCGAGCCATTCTTCCCGAAGCTTTAAACCATGGAGAACGAAAGCAAATAGAGACTCACCAACAAGATCCATTAAATTTTTGGGAGGTCGTCGGAAATAATGTACGAGAACTTCCACATTTAGTTGAATTTTATTTATCCCAAAATAAAATTGACAGTGAAAAAATAGGAGTTGCTGGTCTGTCGATGGGAGGGATTACTACAAGCGCTATTTTAACGCAATATGAATGGGTCCAAACGGCAGCCGTTTTAATGGGAAGCCCTTCACCCATTGATTTCACTGAATGGTTACTGAAAAATTATAAAATTGATCACACACCTATTTATGAAATCCTTGATCCGAATTTAATCCAAACACGATTAGTTGAACTTGAACCCATTGCTTTAAATCTTCAGCCGGAAAAAATAGCGAATCGACCAATTTATGTGTGGCATGGTTCAGCAGATCCAGTTGTTCCTATGCACCTTACAAAAACTTTTTTTGAAGAAATTAAGGATGAAGCATACAGTCAGAATGTCGAATTTGAAGTAAGTGAAGGGGTTGGGCATTCAGTCCCGCAAAATATAGTGCAACGAATGACTGACCATTTCCTAAATCATCTATAATTGTGGTATATTTATATGTAGATAGGAGGGTAATCATGTCGGAAAACCAATCAAAGAATATTGTGGAAAATGAAGGGATGCATGCAAAAATTATGGAACGTTTGGAAACTGTGATTGATCCTGAACTAGGTATTGATATTGTCAATTTAGGGTTGGTTTATGAGGTACAGTTATACAAGGATGGTCTATGTGAAGTACAAGTCACGTTGACCACAATGGGCTGTCCGTTTGGTCAGGTGATTGAAGAAGAAATAATTCGTGCATTAAGTAGTCTTCCTGAAATTCAGGAAATAAATGTAAAATTTATTTGGTATCCCGCATGGGACCCTTCTCGTATGTCTCGTTATGCTAAAATTGCTTTAGGAATTAAATAAAGATAAAAATGTAGGGCCGCTTTGGACATAGATGTCTAAAGCGGTCTTTTAAGTGAAAAACTGATGATATGGCTTTCAATGTCTGATAAGATTTTATCTTTACCGAAATATTGGTATAATGAAGAATGGGAGGTGACAAGATGTCATTTACACAGCTGCAAGTGATAAGCACAAATTCTTTAATGAAAAGCACATTAACAGTTGAAGAACTTATAAGAGCTGCAAAAGCTATGAATTATAAGACTTTAGCTTTAACAGACCATAATGTTATGTATGGAGCGATTGAATTTTATGAGACTGCATTAAAAGAAGGAATACAGCCGATCATTGGTCTCACTCTTGATGTGAAAGGCTGCATCTTAACGAGCACTTATTATCCTTTGATTTTATTAGCCAAAAACATGCAAGGGTATAAAGATTTAATTCAGTTATCTACCAACTATCAATTAGGAGAGGAAGAAGCAATTTCTTTGTCAGAAGTGGCATTAAGCAGTGATAACCTTGTTGTTATTATGCCTGGAGACAATGGTGAGGTTGTTTCGTTACTTCAAAACCAACAAACGACTGAAGCGAATGAAGCGATTCAGTATTTTCAAGAAAACTTCAAAGATTTTTCTCTCGGAGTCTCTTTGCAAGATGCAGATCAAAACATGCTTTCTTTTTATCAAGAGTATAAGCCGCTTCTCATCGCATTAGGGAATGTCAAATATTTAAAGCCAGAAGATGCAATACCTTCTAGAGTTTTGCAGGTACTCGGAGCAGATATGCCTTTAGGTGAAGAAAACCAAGCGCAAATTAATCACTTTCTATCTAAAGATACTGGTGATTATTCATTGAAAACACCAGATGAAATGATTACTCAATTTAAAAATGCTGGGTTAAAAGGCGCCCTTGACAAAGCAAATGAAGTTATTGACCGTATTCAATTAGATTTGACTTTAGATCAGCATATTATGCCAACCTATCCAGTACCCGATGGAGAAACATCAAAAAGCTTTTTGAAGAAACTTTGTGAGGAAGCACTAGAAAATCGTGTTTTAAAAGTGACTGAAGAGTACATTCAGAGACTGGATAAAGAACTGCATGTCATTACGACGATGGGCTTTGCGGATTACTTTTTAATTGTTTGGGATATTATGAAGTACGCCCATCAGCAAAAAATCTATACAGGATCAGGACGAGGTTCAGCTGCGGGCTCGTTAGTCGCTTATTTATTAAACATTACAAATGTGGATCCGATAGAATTTGACTTATTATTTGAACGATTTTTGAATGAAGAACGGTATACCATGCCGGACATCGATTTAGATTTTCCAGATAATCGTCGAGAAGAGATTCTAAACTATATACATAAAAAATATGGACATGCACATGTTGCTCAAATTGGAACAATTGGTACTTATGGAGCGAAATCAGCCGTTCGGGATGTAGCCAGAGTATTGGGAGCTACGCAAGCTGAACTTAAAAAATGGTCTCAAGCGATTCCTAATGGGCCAAATGTTACATTGGAGAATGGACTGAATGATCCAAATCTAAAAGCGATGGTCAATGAAAATGATCAAAACCGAAGAATTTATGAAATAGCCAAAAAAATTGAAGGGCGTAATCGCCATGTATCAACGCATGCAGCGGCAGTGGTGATTGCAGACCACCCAGTTACAGAACAAACGCCACTCCAAAAAGGGAGTAGTGAGCTAAATCTCACTCAGTATACAATGGAGGCTGTAGAAAAGGTAGGTCTTTTAAAACTAGATATTTTGGGTCTTCGTAATTTATCAACATTGGCGGATTGCATTCGCTTTATTCCATACGAAAATGATGGGAAAAATATTGATATCGATGACATTCCTTTTGATGACGAAAATACGTTAGACGTTTTCCGAACAGGAAGGACAGATGGGGTCTTTCAGTTTGAATCAGAAGGGATTCGTAGAGTTCTAAAAAAATTAAAGCCGACTTCATTTGAAGATATAGTGGCCGTAAATGCCTTATATCGTCCGGGTCCAATGGAACAAATCGATTCTTTCATTGCGAGGAAGAATGGCGAAGAACCTATACGTTACCCACATGAGGATTTAAAAGAAATTTTGGAAGTCACCTACGGAATCATGGTCTATCAAGAGCAAGTCATGCAGGTCGCTTCGAAGATGGCTGGATATACTTTAAATGAAGCCGATATTCTAAGAAGAGCGATCTCTAAAAAAGACCATCAAGAAATTGAAAAGGGACGCGAACAATTTGTGCAAGGTTCCGTTGAGAATCACTATACGGAAGAAACGGCTCTGGAAGTTTATGGGTATATCGAACAGTTTGCGGATTATGGCTTTAATCGCTCGCATGCGGTGGCTTATTCGAAAGTGGCTTATCAATTGGCTTACGTCAAAGCAAATTATCCAGCCAGTTTCTTCGCAGCCATTATGCAAACTTCCAGCAATGAAAAAGTAAAATCATTTGTAGCTGAATCCAAACAGTATGATGTCGCATTACTGGGACCGGATATAAATAAAAGTTTCTACTCATTTATTATTGAAGAAGGACAAATCCGATTTGGTTTAGATGTAATCAAAGGGGTTCCTCGTAATTTTATTCATGAAATCATCAATGAACGAAAAAATAACGGTGAATACACGGACCTTATAAATTTTTTAAGTCGAATGGATGAAAAATGGTTAAATGCGGAACAAATCTTACCTTTAATCTACAGTGGAGCCTTTGATGGATTAAAAGAGACCAGAAATGCTTTATTAGAGTCTTTACCGAGTGTGATTGATAGTGTGCAAATGAGTCATGGTAATGTAGAACTTTTTGAAATCTTTGCTCCAAAGATTGAAGAAAAAGAAGAGCTATCGGATGAAGAAAAAATGAAACAAGAATTCGAGGCGACAGGCTTCTACTTTACAGCCGAGCCGGGTGAAAAGTATAATGAGTTAAGAAGAGACTCAAAAATCTTGTACATAGCGGATGTTTCTACAAATCAATATGTTCAAATTCTTACGGCCGTTGAGAAGATTAAAACGATTCAGACGAAAAAAGGTGAACCTATGTCTTTTGTTGACGTAGTGGATAGCTCCGGAAAAGGCAGTTTAACCCTATTTCCAAATGTCCATCGTCGATACATTCAAAAATTTAAACAAGGGGACACCATTCTAGTTGAAGGAAAAGTCGAAAGTGCCCAACAGCCTACAAAAGTTATTGCCAATAAAATTACTCTCGCAGATGAATTATTAGAGAAAAGTAATCAAAAACCTTTGGATAAAAAGAATCAAAATAACCAGGTCTTATATATTCGTTTTGAATCCATAACAACTGAAAAGAAAAAATTAGCCGCTTTACAAAAGTTGTTGCGCCAATTTCATGGATCGACGCCGGTGGTCATCTATGACCAAGAAACAAAAGAACAAAAAGCATTTAAAAAGCAATATCATACAAATCTGGGACCGAAGTTATTGGAAGCCCTCCATAAAATGTTTGGAAAAGAGAATATTCGCATAAAAAGTATGGAAAATGAATAAAAGTGTTAACTTGCAAGACGTAAGAAGAAAAACATGATAGAATAGCAAATGGAAGATTAATCAGTGGAAGGTTAATAAATAAATAGACAAAAGTATAATAAGGTGGTTAAGGATATGAAGAAAATCGGAGTTATGACGAGTGGTGGAGATGCTCCAGGCATGAACGCTGCGGTCCGAGCAGTTGTTCGCCGAGGTGAATCACTGGGTATCGAAGTGTATGGTATTACAAATGGTTATAAAGGCCTAGTAGAAGGTGAAATTTATCGTTTGACATCTAAAGATGTCGGTGGAATTTTAAACCGCGGAGGAACGATGTTGTTCTCTGCTCGTTATCCTGAATTTAAAGAAAAAGAAGGACAACTAAAAGGGGTCGAGCAACTGAAGAAACATGGGATTGAAGGTGTCGTTGTTATCGGTGGAGATGGTTCATTCCGTGGAGCTCAAGCACTTTCTAACCATGGATTCCCTACGATTGGCGTACCAGGAACAATTGATAATGACATCCCCGGAACAGATTACACATTAGGTTTTGATACGACACTAAATACGGTTGTTGATGCATTAGATCGTATTCGTGATACAGCCGGGTCACATGGGCGTGTATTAGTTGTTGAGGTTATGGGAAGAGATGCCGGAGATATTGCGATTTGGAGTGGATTAAGTGCAGGGGCTGAAGCAATTGTCATTCCAGAAGTGCCTTACGATGTAAATGAAATTGTGAATGATTTAAAACTTGGCTTTGAAGAAGGTAAAAATCAAGGATTAATTGTATTAGCTGAAGGTGTGATGTCAGCGAGTGAATTAGTCCGTCAAGTACAAGAAATTGATTCGTCGTTTAATATTCGTGAAGTTGTATTAGGTCACGTTCAACGTGGTGGACAACCAACAGCTAGAGATCGAGTGCTTGGAAGTTTATTTGGAGCACGCGCAGTGGAACTCCTGGCAGAAGGCAAGGAAGGTTTATGTGTGGCCGTTTATAATGAAGATATTGTGACGAATAAATTTGATGATATTTTCAATAATCTAAAGCATGTACCGAAATTGCATTTGCATGAATTGAATCAACACTTAATTTAATTTATTATGAAGTTGAGTAAACAGAATAAATACAACTATTTATACAAAGGAAGGATAACTCCCATATGAAAAAAACAAAAATAGTATGTACGATTGGACCAGCTAGTGAATCCTCAGAAACTTTAGAGGAATTAATAGAAGCTGGCATGAACGTTGCCCGTCTGAATTTTTCGCATGGAGATCACGATGAACATTTAGCAAGAATTGAAAGAATTCGTGAAATCTCAGAGAAATTAGGACAGCCAGTAGGAATCATGCTCGATACTAAAGGGCCGGAAATTCGTACCCACAAAATGGAAAATGAAGTTGTTGAAATTACAAAAGGTGATACCATTCGTATCGCTATGAAAGAAGTATTGGGTACAAAAGAGAAGTTTTCAGTTTCTTATGAAAACCTCATTGATGATGTAGAAGTCGGCATGCAAATTTTACTTGATGATGGATTAATTGAACTTCAAGTCAAAGAATTAGACCATGACAATCAAGAAATTGTTACAACGGCTTTAAACTCTGGAGTACTTAAAAACAACAAAGGAGTCAATGTACCTGGTGCATCGTTAAACTTACCAGGTTTGACAGAAAAAGACCGTTCAGACATTCAATTTGGTCTGGAAAATGGAATCAACTTTATTGCTGCATCATTTGTTCGCCGTACAAGCGATGTCTTGGAAATTAAAGAACTTTTAGAAGAAAATGACAGCTTACACGTTCAAATCATTCCAAAAATTGAAAACCAAGAAGGTGTAGATAATTTAGATGAAATTATCGCAGTTTCTGATGGATTAATGGTTGCACGTGGAGATTTAGGTGTAGAGATTCCGGTCGAGGAAGTACCAATTGTTCAAAAACAAATGATCAACAAATGTCGTGCTGCTGGTAAACCAGTAATTACAGCTACACAGATGTTAGATTCCATGCAGCAAAATCCTCGTCCAACACGTGCTGAAGCTTCTGACGTTGCGAATGCTATCTTTGACGGAACAGATGCAATTATGCTTTCTGGTGAAACAGCTGCTGGTGATTATCCAGTTGAGTCTGTTCGTACAATGAGCAATATTGCGATTCGTACAGAAATGTCATTAATTGACCAAGATGCTTATGCATTAAGAGCCTTTGATCAATCAGACACTACTGAAGCTATTGGTCAAGCGGTTGGTCATACAGCGAAAAACCTTAACATTGGTACGATTGTTGCAGCTACAGAATCCGGACATACAGCTCGTATGATTTCAAAATACCGTCCGAAAGCTGATATTGTGGCAATGACGTTCTCAGATGAAACAGCATTAAACTTAACGCTTAAATGGGGTGTCCAACCTTACGTTGCTGAAAAACCAGAATCAACAGATGACATGTTTAATGTAGCTGCTCGTTTTGTTGTAGAAGAAAACTATGCAAAAGAAGGCGATTTAATCCTGATTACTGCTGGTGTACCAGTAGGTGAGAGTGGTACAACAAACTTAATGAAAATTCAAATGATTGGTTCAAAACTTGTTCAAGGACAAGGTGTCGGAAGTGACACAGTGATTGGTCGTGCTGTTGTTGCAGATACTGCAGACGAAGCGGTGAAGAACATGGTAGAAGATGCTATCTTAGTGGTAAAAACAACCGATAAAGATTATCTCTCTGCTATT
>DATGSY010000184.1:0-3843 GCA_035302125.1 Atopostipes sp. | reverse complement strand
TTTTAGATTGGGACAGTCGTTACTATTACGAGAAGCCTGACTGGAACGCTGCAACATATTTCGAATTTAAAAGCGGGGTGAAGTAATAATGTCAAAAGGAAAAAATAATAAAGAGCCCGTCACTAAAAAGGAAGCTCCTGTAGCGAGTAAATTTCCTTTAAATGACTTAAGAGAGCACAGTCAAGAACTTTTCGGCGTTAAGCCAGAGGTCATTGACGGTGCTTTTTTTCGTGTCAAAGAATCGCAAATCACGAAAGATGCTGCACAAAAATTAATTCAAGATTTCTTGAAAAGGGAGGTCAAATAACATGAATGGTGGAACTTTTACACCCGGATCCGAAAAGGTGCGTCCGGGTATTTATATGAATTTTGAGCTAAGAGCAAGTGAACGTGTAACTTCCGGGGAACGAGGACGCGTGGCATTGCCTGTGGTATTGAATTGGGGAGAATCTAAGAAACTCATTGAAATTACTAGCGAAAAAGACGCAAAGGACAAATTAGGGTTGGACATTTCCGATCCATCGATGTCATTGGTTCAAGAAGCAAAGAAAAACAGTAGCACTGTGCTTGTTTACCGCGTAAACGAAGGCGAAAAAGCTACTGCGGAGCTTGGTGGTGGCGAAGAAGGGAAAATCACTGTTACTGCTAAATATGGCGGTTCCAAGGGTAACGACATCACAATCCAAGTGTCGGAAAACGTGCTGGACGCCAAACAAAAAGACGTTGTCACTTTTGTTGATACGAAAGAAAGGGATCGCCAAACTGTAGAAACTGCAGCCGACCTGGTAGGCAACAAATACGTTGACTTTTCCGGAACAGGAACGCTTAAAGAAACTGCAGGAACGCAGCTGGCTGGCGGTGAAGATGGTACGGCTGACACGGAAGATTATACAGACTTCTTGGCGGCCGCGGAAACTGAGTACTTTGATTCTATCGGTCTACCGGTTGAGGACAAGGAACTCAAAACCACATTTGCATCGTTCGTCAAGCGGATCCGAGAGAAGCAAGGCTTTAAAATAGCAGGTATTGCTGCGGGACATGCCGCTAATTACGAAGGGATCACCAATGTTACTAATGGCGTTGTGTTAGAAGGTGGCCGTAAATTATCAGCATCCGAAGCGGTTGCTTGGGTAGCTGGTGCATCTGCCGGCGCTACATTAAGGCAGTCGTTAACGTTTATGACGTACCCTGGAGCCGTTGATGTTAGTCCTAAATATGACAATGACGAGATTAAGAAGCGACTGCAAAAGGGTGAGTTCCTTTTCACTTACGATTCCCGTGACAAAACGGTATCTGTTGAACAGGATATCAACTCTTTGGAAGGTTCAAATCGTTTCACTAAGAACAAAATCATTCGTATATTGGACGCGATCAGCAATGACGTTGTTCGTAGTTTAAAAGAATCTATTAAAAACCGCAAGAACACTGGTGAAGACATCCCTGCTAACGCAGATGGTGCTTCCATAGTTAAAACTGCAATCACTGTATATCTAAACGATTTACAGGACAACTCGATCATTCAGAACTTTGATCCTTCTGATGACTTAACTGTAGAAGTCACGAATGCTGGGGATGGGTTTAACATTGATCTTGCTGTCCAACCGGTTGACAGCGCTGAAAAATTTTATATGATTGTATTAGTGGATTGAGCAGAATATGAAATACTAATGTAAGTGTGCTATAATTAAATAAAAGCACATGAGGTGGTATTTCGTGAGAAGCGATTTCATCAATATAATCGGAAAAAGGTATGGCAGATGGACGGTGTTAGAGTACGCAGGGAAAAACAAACACGGACAAGCCACTTGGCTTTGCAGGTGTGACTGCGGAACTGAAAGGGTAGTCAGGGGTCTAGGGGGAATTCGGTCGAAGTCATGTGGGTGTTTGCAAAGAGAAACTGCCAAAAGTTTATCGTGGGTGAACAAAACCCACGGTGACTACGGCACCTCTTTGTACAGAGTATGGGCAGCCATGAAAAGGCGATGCAACAACCACAATGTCAGAGAATTTAAATGGTATGGCGGTAGGGGAATTTCATACTGCGACGAATGGGAACAATATGAAACCTTTAAAAAATGGGCCATTGATTCAGGGTATAAACCGCACCTTACCCTTGATAGAGACAACACCAACGGAGACTACGAACCATCTAATTGCCGGTGGGTGTCGATGAAAGAGCAGCAGCATAATCGAAGGAATAATATTTGGGTCGAAACAAATGAGGGTCCAATGATTATTGCTGATCTAGCTCGAAAAACCGGCATATCTGATAAAATTCTATATCAGCGTTATCATGAAGGCGCTCGAACAGTTGAAGAATTGACAACATCAAAAGAAAGAGTAATAAACATCGAATATGAAGATCAATTCTATACACTTAAAGAAATAGCAGAAAGGCATAGTTTAAAATATAAGACAGTCTGGATGAGGTATAAAAGAGGAGCAAGATCATACGAAGATTTATCAAAGGGAGTCCAATAATGGGCTCTCTTTTTCTATTCATAAAAAGGGGAGTGAAGATGAATGAGAGGCCGTAATGCGATTAGCGGAAAAGAAGGGAAGTTGTTTCTTGAAGGAGAAGAACTTGCCCACATTAAAAACTTTGAAGCAACAGTTGAGAAGGAAAAAGAGGAAGTGCCAGTTATGGGGCGCCGGATGATGGGTCATAAATCTAACGGTGGAACCGGAACAGGCACAGCTACATTCCATAAGGTGACTAGCCGATTTATTCAGATTATGAAAGAGTACATGAATACCGGAGTTGATCCGTATTTCACAATGCAGTCTGTTCTAGATGATAAAACATCTGGGCGTGGCGTTGAGCGAGTGACTTTATATGACGTTAACTTCGACAGTGTTGATGTAGCGAAGCTTGACGTAGAAACAACGGCATTGGAAGAAGAAATTCCGTTTACTTTCGAGGATTTTGATGTTCCAGATGCATTAAAAGACACATTCGATTGATTGAAAGAGCGATTAATTTCGCTCTTTTTTAATACTTAAAATCTATTAATGAGGAGAATTGACATGACAAACGAAAACAAAGACCAAAACCAAGAGGTAGTAGAGGAATCATCAATGGATTTATCATTTTTTATGCCTGGAAAAGCGGAGCAAGTTGAGGTTGTTGAGGCACCTATTTCACAACGATTCAAAGATGCAAAAGGAAAAATCATCCCCTTTCAATTCAAGCCAATCACAACTGATCGCGTCGATGAATTGGAAAAATTCCACACAAAACCAGTCATTAAAGGCAATAAAAAAGTCGGTGAACGTGTGGATCAGGCCCGATTCATGGCTCACATTGCAGTTGAATCTACCATTTATCCAAACTTCAAAGATGAAAAAATGCGAAAAGCATATAAATCAGAGGATCCAATCGAGATTGCCAAGAAGGTACTCAACGTTGTTGGCGAGTACACGAATTGGATGTCAAAAGCATCTGAAGTAAACGGATTTGAAGATTCATTAGATGATCTGGAGGAAATTGCAAAAAACTCATAAGAGACGGGGATAAAGAAGCTGTTTATCTGTACTATGCAATGATCGAGCTTCAATATTCCCCGTCAGATCTCATTGAATTGTACGAAGCACCTTACAAGTATAAGGCTTTACTATACGCGAATATAAGTTTCAAATTAGAGCAACTTGCTGAGGAAAAGAGAGAAATGGAAAGAAAAAATACGAAAGGAGGTAAATAAAACATGGCCAAGCTGACAGCGCGGTTTGATATGCAGGACAGGATGAGTAAAAAACTCAAGAAAATGCATGGTAATTTAGAAGCGCTTGAAAAGTCTCGTGATAAAATCAACAAACCAATGATGTTGGAGGTGCGAGACAACG
>DATGSY010000183.1:0-2086 GCA_035302125.1 Atopostipes sp. | reverse complement strand
GAATTGTTCGGTTATGTAAGAGGAGCCTTTACAGGAGCGAACCCTCAAGGGAAGATGGGGTTACTCGAAACTGCTGATAATGGCACTGTATTTCTTGATGAAATTGGTGACATTTCTCCTGCCTTTCAAGCAAAGTTACTGCAAGTTTTACAAGATAAAGAGTTCATTCCGGTTGGGGGAAACGAAAAGAAAAAGGTCAATATTCGGTTCATCGCAGCGACGAATCGGGATTTGACTAAGCTAGTGGAAACAGAGCAGTTTCGTGAAGATTTATTTTATCGTTTAAATGTGATTGATATAACGATTCCACCGCTTCGCAAGCGAAAAGTGGATATTGCTCCACTGATTCATTATTTTTTAAATAAATTTAACGAAGAATATGAAACGAATAAAGTCATTTCCCAGCAGTGTCTTCATCTATTAACCAATTATTTTTGGCCAGGTAATGTTAGACAACTAGAAAATTTAATGGAGCGCCTTGTCATCATCAGTGATACGGTTATTGATGTAACCGATTTACCAGATACATTTTATCAACAAGACCTTGCAAAAGTTCAACTAAATGCTCCGGAGACACTTGATGATGCAATAAATCAAACGAGAGAATATATGATCCGAAAATCATTTAAAAAACATAATAGCACAAGAAAAGTCGCAGAAGATTTACAAGTGAGTCAAACGACAGCATCAAGGTTAATCAGAGAATATTGTAACGATTTACGACAGGAAGAATCTTCTTGAGATGGACTGAACAATCAGATGATACGAAGCAAGGGGGAATCTTGTATGGCATATTTATTTCTTGCATTAGGAATTATTTCTGAAGTTGTCGGTACAGCATTTCTAAAAGCATCAGATGGCTTTACTAAAGTTTTCCCAGCAATTGGTGGTCTTTTGGGTTTTGGGTTGGCTTTATTTTTTTTAGCACTAGCATTTAAATCGATTCCTTTAAGTGTAGCCTATGCCACATGGTGTGGAGTAGGTATAATCGGGGCTGCTCTACTTGGTTTATTAATTTGGAATGAAAAAATCAGTTTCCTAGGTATAATCGGGATCCTCCTTATTGTCGTAGGAATTGTTTTTGTAAATATAAACATATCTGCAAATGAGGAAGCGAGTCTTGCTGAGGTTAACGAAGCCTCACCCCAGTAATAGTAATCTAACTAGAACGGGACGCTTTGACAGAAGGCATCCCGTTTTTTAGTCAAAAATTATATTGGAATTTCGTCTCGGATCCGCTGATGAAAATAGTGAAGACCATTTTCTCTCGGTGAATAAATCCCGCTATCAAACGCTTGAGTTTGAAAGCCAGTTTGTAATAATTCAACAAGTTCAATATCTTCATCCCGGACTTGGTCGACAAAGGTCATTAGTTCTTGCTGTTCTTCGGAAATGTCATCAGAAATAAAATAATAATTGTAAATTGCTAGCGACTTTTCTGGTGTGATCGGAATAATTTGACTTGTCGTCATATTGCCAAATCCTTGTGGGTAAATACTTAACATTAAATTTGGCCAGATCCAATAAAAATACGCCTGCTTTTCACTATCTTGCTTTTTTAACTCAGAGTACTGACGTGTAAAATTTTTAAAAGGATCAATATGATAATCATTCATATCAAACGTTTTCGAAAATGATGGATGATTGATTTTACAATGGTCACATTCTAAATAATTATCGACGATTGCCTTCCAATTTGCATGGATGATTCTTTGATCACTTTTTACAAGTTTTAAAGATGATAAAAATGAATAGTGGTTTAATTCTTCCATTAATTCATCGTAATTAAAGGATAAAGGAGCCGCAGTTGGATCTAGATTTACAAAAATGAGCTGTTGGAAGACTTCGAGCTGGATCGGCTTCAGGCACGTCCGATCTCCTACTTCGTTTTCCGGAAAATTTGGTGCCCTATTTAGCTTTCCATCTAAATGAAAAGTCCAGCCATGATACATGCATTGGAAAATTTTTTTATTCCCTGTTTCATTCTGTTCGACAATGGTACCGCGATGGGGACAAATATTATACATCGCAGATAATTCATTGTCTTTATTGCGGGTAATCAGAATTGGCTCCCCTACTAAATCAA
>DATGSY010000182.1:0-7694 GCA_035302125.1 Atopostipes sp. | reverse complement strand
TTTTAGATTGTGAAATGACTGCTCCGGCGAATGTCAATATCTTAAGTTATGATCAACGAACAGATACATCAATGGCCCGTATCACCCTTCACGAAGGCAGAAATCACCAAGTAAAAAATATGTTTGAGAGCATTGGGCATCCGGTGGAAAAATTGACCAGAGAAAAATTCGGATTTTTATCCACGGATGGCTTACAGTCTGGAGAATGGCGATTTTTAACGCCTTACGAAGTTAAGCAGTTAGAACACATGGTGAACGAAAATTAATCTTTAAATAATATCACCAATTCGAGTTAAATGCTTGCATATTGTGAAAAAATGTTTATAATAGAATTAAATAGAAAATGATTCGTCTTCAGGGGCAGGGTGTGAATCCCGACCGGTGGTAAAGTCCACGAACTGTATTTCTTATGGAATATGGCTGAACTGGTGAAAATCCAGTACCGACAGTATAGTCTGGAATGAAGAAGATGGAGCTTAATACGTATGTACTTTTTGTGTACATTTGTAGCTTCATTTATTGTCCTGCAGATAATAAATGGAGTTTTTTTATTGCTCTACCTCAATAGATGAATCCTTTTTAATTACAGCTAGTATGACTAGCAAAAATTATAGGAGGATTTTTAATGATTGACAAAAAAACGAGAAAAATAACGGTAATTGGTATATTGGCAGCAGTGGCATGGGTAATCTCACAATTTTCTTTTCCAGTTCTGTACTGGGCACCATTTTTGAAAATTGATTTTAGTGATATTCCGATCCTTTTAGGGATGTATGTCTTTGGGCCACTTTCTGGGATTGCAATAGCAGCGATTCGTTCGTTACTATCTTATGTTTCTACTGGCGGAGAAGCTGGCTTCCCAATTGGAGATACAACAGCCTTTTTAGCGACGTTATCTTCAACATTGCCTGTTTACTACATTTTACAAAAATACGGCTTGAATAAGAAAAAAGCAGTGTTAGCGGGTGGAGTAGCTACTCTTTCGTTAACTGCTACGATGTCTATCCTCAACTGGTTAGTCGTTGCACCCTTATATGTTCGAGTGATGGGCTTTAGTGTCGGACCAATGCGAGAGTATTTAACTCTATCTGTCATTCCTTTCAATTTGATTAAAGGAATTATGGTTTCTATCGTGTTCTTTGTAGTCTTTTACCAAATTAAAGATTATCTCGATAAATTAAAAAGTGAAAATGATCCGATTCATTTAAAATTTACTGAAACAAACCATAATTAAATCTACTGTTTAAAAGACTAGTCAAATTTGGCTAGTCTTTTTGCTTGTCTCATTTAAGGTTGGTATTCATGAAAGCTTGTTGTAAAATATAAAAGAATCATGAATTTGGAGGAGGGTTTTACATGAAAGAAGGATATCTTCATTTTTATACATTGAGTTATTTCAATATGAACACACAAACAACAATTTCTCAAATACTCCATGTCTTTCATGGGAAAAGAACGCCCTCCATGTTTTTTTTAATTGAGGTTAACGGCTGGCATCATGGCTTTTCTATGTTCAAAAAAATGACCAGAGAACAATTAACACATATTATAGAATCTTTAGAAGACCAGGGCTTTATTGCAGCTGAAAATAAAGGGTATATTCTTACTGAAAGAGGCCATAAACAATATCAGAATTATTTTAATGACCACTACTTTCCAAAATATATTAAAAACTTTATTCATTCGAATATCAGAATCCCTTTTTGGAATAGATGGCAACTGTTGACTCAAGTCTTTTCCGAACTTAGTTATAGCAATGCACGTTATGTTCCAGTCGTCAAACATCCGCATCACCAAGAAAATGTTCGGCAGCTGTTTAATCGATTTGATTCAAATCGTGATCAACTTTTAAAACAATGGGTGATTGAACAGCATTTTATCTTTGAACATTTAGAAGAAAGTTTTAGAGAATTGCTACTCAATCAATTCACCGGTCATCAATGGATTGGGAAAACAAGAGAACAAATGGCTGAATTTTATGGAATGGAAGTGCAAGAATTCACATTTTATTTATTAGACGCTGTAGAACGCTCTCTCCAATTCATCGAGTCGAATAGAGAAGAATTATCCTTGCATCAAGCCATTCTTGCTATTTTACATGAAGAAACGAATTGGGGATTATCGGCCAGTACATTTGTTACTTATCAAATGCTTAGGGAAGGGGCTAAGATTGCTCAAGTCGCTCAACAACGTTCCATTAAAGAAAATACCGTTAAAGAACATATATTAGAAATCGCTTTTACATTTAATCATTTTTCCTATCGAAAATTTATTCCTAAAAATATTTATGAACAATTACAGACTTATTTTGAAACGAAAAGTGATTTTACCTACAAGGAAGCTATGGACTCTATCGATGGGTTAGAATTCATGCACTATCGTTTAGTTGAACTCGAAAGGATGCGTGCCAAATGACAACACAAATTGAAAAAGTATTATATGAAAAGTTTGGTTATACCTCCTTTCGTCCTGGCCAGAGAGAAGCGGTAGAATCGGTTTTAAAAGATCAAGATACATTAGTGATGTTACCTACAGGTACAGGGAAATCTTTATGTTATCAATTACCCACGTATCTGCATGACGGGGTAACCTTAATTATTTCTCCTTTATTGTCTTTAATGCAAGACCAAGTTGAAAGTTTACGTTTAAAAGGAGAGAAGCGAGTCGTTGCTTTAAACAGCTTAACGTCGTTGACAGAAAGAAAAAGGATATTTAGACAATTAAATCACTATAAGTTTATCTTTACATCTCCTGAAATGCTTCAAAATCATCGAGTGATTAAGGCTTTAAAGCGAATAAAAGTTTCTTTATTTGTAGTGGATGAAGCGCACTGCATCTCTCATTGGGGAACGGATTTTAGACCCGACTATCTTGCTTTGGCGGATGTGCGTAAACAGTTAGATTTTCCCACTACATTGGCCTTGACTGCTACAGCTACTAAACGAGTCAGAGATGAAATTGTTCACTTCTTAGGATTAAATAAGGACAAGACGCATCAAATTGTTCAGTCTGTTGATCGAGAAGAGATAAAATTCATTGTAGAAATTTGTGAAGGAAATAAGCCTGAGAAATTAACGCATTATTTAACTCAATTAACTGGTCCAGGGATTGTTTATTTTACAAGTAAAAAATTAGCGGATGCTTGGGCACAAAAGTTAAGGCAAGAATATCAACTTAAAGCAAATAGTTATCACTCAGACTTGGAAGTTGATGATAAAATAAAGATTCAGCAACAATTTTTAAACAATGAGTTACAGATTATTTGTGCAACGAGTGCATTTGGAATGGGCTTTGATAAAGAAGACATTCGTTTTGTAGTTCATTATCATATCCCAGGTTCTCCTGAGATGTATTTGCAAGAAATAGGGCGAGCGAGTCGAGATGGAAAGAAAGGATTGGCTATTTTGCTTTTCCAACCAGGTGATGAGCAAATTCAGCATCGTTTTATAGAAGATTCATTACCGACACGAGAAGTTTTAGCATCTGCCTATAAAACAAACAATGCGCCTAATTCTGTTGATGATTCAACGCATAAATTGGCTCATTATTTTGCACAAACTTCGATGAATATCAATGAAGCCTTTGAAGCAATTAAGAAAAGAAAAGAAATAAAACAAAAACAACTTTATTTTTTAGTGCAATATGTTTATCATGAATCATGTAAAAGAAATTATTTATTAAAGTATTTTGGAGAAGAAACAAAAGAGAACAATGGACAGTGCTGTATCAATTGTGGATTAGATATACAAAATATCATCGAAGACGTAAATGCCTTGTCCGGTAAAAAAATTTCAAATACAACCATGAATATGATTCACCCATGGAGAGAGGTTTTTGCCAAGCTGTATAATAATCTTCAAGGATAAGCAAATTTCACAAAAAATATATGCTACAATAATAAATGACAGTACAGTATAGATGGAAGGAAGAAGTCCTATGAATAAAAGGAACCAATCATCGGATGAAGAAATTTGGTCTAAACGTTTTGGTGATGATGAGGAAGAATTAGAATACGTTTCTAGAAGTGAGCGTTCACGTAATGAAAGAAAACGGAATAGTGATGGAATGTCACCAATGCTTACAGGTACAGTAGTTTTTCTTGCAGTACTTATTTTAGCTACCATCTTTTATTATGTATGGTATTCAAATTATTCGCCAGATAACCAAGTCGCAACGGAAGAACCAGAAGTCGAAACAACTAACCGAGAAGACGATCCAGAACCAGACTCAGAATCAGAATCAGAACAAGAAACAGATGTGGCATCTGAAGAAGATTCTGATACGGAGTCTGAGCCGGAGCCAGAACCTGAACCTGAACCGGAATCAGAGCCTGAACCAGAGCCAGAGCCGGAAACTGAACCAGAGCCTGCATCCGAACCAGAACCAGATCCAGAGCCTGCAACAGAGCCAGCTTCAGAACCAGAAGTAGAAACTACTCCAGCAGACGGTGGGTCAACATACACTGTTCAAGCGGGTGACAACATGTATCGCATTGCTTTAAATCACGGCATGACTACCCAAGAATTAATGGATTTAAATAATCTTACAGAAGAAACAGTTTATGTCGGTCAGGTCCTTCGTGTAGAATAATCAGTTGATAGAATGAGGAAAAAAAGTGAAGAATAAAAACATGAAAATTGCGATTGATGGTCCAGCATCTTCTGGGAAAAGCACGATTGCTAAATTATTAGCGGATGAATACCAACTAGTTTATGTAGATACTGGAGCTATGTACCGAACACTTACATATTTAGCGCTAAAAAACGGTGTTGATGTAAATGATGAGGAAAGACTGGTTGAATTATTGAAAGAAACAAAAATTACATTTAAACGAACAGAGGATGGTCAACTCGTTTTTGCTAATGAGGAAGATGTCACAACAGCAATTCGAACACACGATGTAACAAATAATGTATCCGTTGTTTCATCCTTTGCAAAAGTACGGCGAGAACTCGTCAGAAGACAACAAGAAATAGCAGAACAATCAGGAGTCGTCATGGATGGGCGAGACATCGGTACAGTTGTGTTACCAAATGCAGATGTCAAGATTTATCTAGTTGCAAGCGTTGAAGAACGAGCTGAACGTCGTTACCTTGAAAATAAAGAAAAAGGGATTGACTCGGATTTTAATCGCCTTAAACAAGAAATCATCGATCGTGATCAATACGATTCTAATCGAGCAGTTTCCCCTTTAAAACAAGCAGAAGATGCTGTTCGTTTAGATACGACGAGTTTATCGATTTTAGAAGTTGTAGAAAAAAGTAAAGAAATAATTAATAAAAAAATGAAATAAGCAATATATATGCCTAAATATTTTGCTATTTTGACGTTAAAACGACAAAAAGTACAATAATGTCTATGATTATTCATAGAAATAGTAGTTTTTACATGAAATCTATAGTACAATATGTTAAGGTTTATATATTGATTGGTATTGGGAGGCACAGTAAATATGTCAGAAAAAGAAAACAAAGAACTAGAAGTAAATGGTGAAGTGGAAGAAACAACAGAAGAGGTTTCTTCAGAAGAAACTTCAACGGATGCAGAAGAAACTGTAGAGGTTGAAGAAACACCGGAAAGCGCAGAGGCAGAAGAGACTGTAGAAGATACTACAGAGGAATTTTCAGAAGAAACCAGTGGTGAAGAAGCTCCATTGGAAGAAGCTGAAGAAGCCAGAGAAGTAGAGAGTATGTCTGAAGCTTTAGATTCATCAGTGGAAATTAAACCTGGTGACATTGTTGAAGGTGTTGTTTTAGCTTTTGATGAAGACAAAAACGTCGTTGTTGGTTTAGATACAGGTCACGAAGGTTATATTCCATTACGTGAACTATCTACAAACCGTGTCAGCGATCCTTCTGAAGAAGTTGAAGTAGATGACAGAATTCGTGTAACTGTTTTACGTGTTGTTAGCGATAAAGAACAAGGAAGTTTCATTTTATCTAAAAAACGCGTAGATCAACGTGAAGTCTGGAATGAATTACAAGAAAAATTTGACAACGATGAAACAGTAGAAGCTGAAGTCAATCGCGTTGTTAAAGGAGGAGTAACTGTTGATTTAGGTGTACGAGGTTTCGTACCAGCATCTCAACTAGATACTCGTTTTGTACGTGACTTATCACAATTTGAAGGTAATACTTATGAATTTAAGATTATCGAAATTGATCCTCAAAATCGTCAACTGATTTTATCACGTCGTGAATTATTAGAAGCCGAAGAGGAAGAAAAACGTGCAGAAGCTTTAGAAAACCTTGAAGAAGGTAGTACTGTAACAGGTACGGTTGTCCGTTTAACAAACTTTGGTGCATTTGTTGATTTAGGTGGTATTGATGGATTAGTACATATTTCTGAGATTGCTCATGAACATATCGACCATCCAGAAGACCGTCTATCTGTCGGCGATGAAATCGAAGTTAAAGTTTTAAGTGTAGATGAAGAGCGCGAACGCGTGTCACTATCGCTTAAAGAGCTACAGCCTGGACCATGGGACACAGTTGATGAAGAATTCCCAGCTGGATCGGCTACAACAGGTACAGTAAAACGTATCGTTGACTTTGGTGCGTTTGTTGAGTTAAAACCTGGTGTTGAAGGATTAGTTCACATTTCTGAAATGGCACACCGTCATGTTGAAACACCACATGAAATTGTCAGTGAAAATGAGGAAGTTGAAGTTAAAGTATTAAGCGTTGATCAAGACGAACAGCGTGTATCTTTAAGTATTAAAGAACTAGAAGAAGCACCTGAGAGACCAGTTCAAAACGAAACACCAGAAAGAGACTCTCGTCCTGAAGTTCGTCAACCTTCATTAAGAGATGAAGATGATGAATCTGCATTTACAATTGGAGACCAATTAGGTAACCAATTAAAAGGTTTATTCGGAGACGATGAAGACAACGAGTAAGTTCTTGTAATCTTTTACAAATAAAAATATAAAACACCCAACTTATTGGAAGAACCAAAAAGTTGGGTGTATATTATTGTTTGGAAACAAATATTTACAGTAAACTATAATATGAAAGTTGGTGAAAAAATGACAAAACCTACAGTAGCCATTGTCGGCCGTCCAAATGTTGGAAAGTCTACCATTTTTAATCGAATTGTTGGTGAAAGAGTTTCAATTGTCGAAGATGAGCCTGGTGTAACGAGGGATCGTATTTATGGACAAGCTGAGTGGCTAGGGAAAGAATTTTCTATCATCGATACTGGTGGAATTACTTTAGAAGAATATCCTTTGGATGTCGCGATTAAAAGTCAAGCAGAAATTGCAATTGATGAAGCAGATGTCATCATTTTTATGGTTGATATCCGAAGTGGGATTACGGCTTTAGATGAGAATATCGCTAAAATGCTTTATCGATCAGAGAAACCAATTGTATTGGCCTTAAATAAAGCAGATAATCCAGAACAACGAGAACTTTTCTATGAGTTTTACGCTTTAGGTCTAGGTGAGCCTTTTCCAATTTCTGGAGCTCACGGCCTAGGACTAGGTGATTTATTAGATGAGGTCGTTTCGAATTTTAAAGAGGATTCACTAGATGTCTATGATGATTCAGTGATAAAGTTTAGCTTGATTGGTCGTCCGAACGTTGGGAAATCTAGTTTAGTCAATAAAATATTGGGTGAAAATCGTGTCATTGTGTCAGATGTAGAAGGAACTACACGTGATGCAGTGGACACCCCTTTTGTAGATGAAGAGG
>DATGSY010000181.1:0-3061 GCA_035302125.1 Atopostipes sp. | reverse complement strand
GCAATTCATCTAAACTCGTTTTTCTCAAAAACTTACCGACTTTCGTAATCCATTGATCTGGATTGTCTAAAAGGTGTGTCGGTGTGTCTTTTGGTGTATCAATCCGCATCGTTCTGAATTTCAAAATATCGAAATGAGTCTTATGAATCCCGACACGTTTTTGTTTAAAGAGCACTGGACCTTCGGAATCTATTTTAATCGCTAAAATCAAGAAAATAAAAACAGGCGATAATACAATGAGCCCTATAAAGGAAAGTACTATATCGATTGCACGTCTAACTTTTAAATACATACTTACATCAGTGCTCCTTTGTCCATTACTTTCATCTCGCCGCTAATGCGCCGGAAGTTTCATTTGTATATTCATTCTCTGGTTCAATAACTTCTAATTCTTCTATATCTTCTTCAACTTGCTTTAACGGTTTGCTGTTCGCAAAAGCGACTAACGCTTCTCTCAACTCTTCATCTGAGAGGTCTTCTAGACTATTCACAAACGCCATGACGTCTTCGATCGGTTGATTATCTACTTTTCCAATAAAAATTTTCTCATAAACTTGTTCATGGGTATCTTCATCAGATGTCAATAACTCTTCAAATAATTTTTCCCCTGGACGAATTCCTGCTTCAACAATTTCAATTTCATCTTCTGTATATCCAGATAACCGAATCATTTTCTTCGCTAAGTCCACTATTTTTACTGGTTCACCCATATCTAAAACGAAAAGTTCTCCACCTTTCGCTAATGCCCCAGCTTGAAGTACCAGACGACTTGCCTCAGGTATCGTCATAAAATACCGTGTCATTCTGAAGTCTGTAACTGTAATTGGTCCACCATTTCTAATTTGTTCTTTGAAAAGTGGAATTACACTTCCACGGCTTCCGAGCACATTCCCGAAACGAACTGCGACGAAATTTGTTTTTCCTTTTTCATTTAATCCCGTCACAATCATTTCAGCAATTCGTTTAGTTGATCCCATCACGTTTGGCGGATTAACTGCTTTATCCGTTGAAATCATCACAAAGTTATCAACGCTATATTTTTTCGCTGCTTCAGCGACATTTTTAGTGCCATAGATATTGTTTTTTATGGCTTCAGTGGGGTTGTACTCCATTAAAGGCACATGTTTATGTGCTGCTGCATGATAAACTACATCCGGTTGATATTCAGCCATCACATTAAACATCCGCTCTCGATCTTGTATATCCCCAATTAACGGAACAATTTCAGAATCGGAAGAATACCCTCTTAACTCTTTGTTGATTAAGTAAATAGAGTGTTCGCCATGCCCTAAGAGTAAGATACGTTTAGGTGAGAAGCGAATAATTTGTCGAGCAATCTCTGAACCTATTGAACCACCGGCTCCTGTAACAAGGATCGTCTTTCCTGTTAACTGTTCACCGATTTGTTTCATATCTAACTTGACTTCTTCACGACCAAGTAAATCGACGACATCTATTTCTTTGAATTTATTTACTTCATATTTACCGGTAACAACTTCTTCAACTGAAGGCATTTGATTCAGTTTAGCATCCGTTTTTGAACAAATCTCGACAATTCGTTCCAACTCTTCAGTTTTTAATGAAGGTATCGCAATGGTAATCTGTTCAATATCATATTGAGAGACTAACTCTGGAATATCTCCTATTTTTCCAAGGACCGGGACATCGTATAAATAAAGATTCTGTTTTGATTGTTCATCGTCTACAATACCGACTAAGTCAATTTCAGAGTCATGTCGTTTTAAACTACGAATGAATAAACTCCCACCTTGTCCAGCACCAACGATTAATGTACGAACCTTCTCGTTCTTTTTTCCATTTTGATGGAGTTCTAGTCGTTTTTGGTAATGTTCCGTAAGGATTCTCCAAAGGATACGACTCCCGATAATCAATGCACTAGAAAAAATATAGCTTAAAGTCATAAAGCGTGCGCTAATCGTTTCAGCAAAAGGTATTGCTAAAAAGGATGCCAGTAAAAAAGCAAGCGTTATGGCAGTCATATGTAATAGGGTTTCTCGAATACTAATGTAGCGATTGATTTTACTGTATAAACGAAATCTGGCAGCCAGCAGCAAATAAAAAACACTACTCAAGATGACCGCAACCCAAAAGTCGCGTGGAGGTAATGTGACATATATATTAAGGAATAAATAAGCTAAAATACTGGATAAAATAATAGCAGATAAATCAAAAGTCAATAACGTCCATTGTTTCGCTCTTCGGTTCATTGTGTCTCCTTCCTAAAACAATCCAAAGAATCGTTTGTTTTTCTCTACTTTTTTCGCTTCTGGAATTACTACGACATCACCGTTGACTAAATCCCTTGACGTTTGATCAAAAGCCTCTACTTTTTCTACTCCAAATTCTTTTTCCAATTTTTCGACTGCTTCTTTCATGTAGAATTTTCTATTTGTGACATTATGAGCATCAGAAGCTACAAAATGAACCAAATCTGCTTCAATCAGTTGTACACTCAGCTTTTCGATCTTTTTACCGAAATAACCTAAGTAACTCGCAGCGGTTACCTGTGCTAAAACGTCTCTTTGGACAAATTCATAAAGGATATTGGGATTATTTAAAATAGCGTGGTTTCTTTCTGGGTGTACAACAACTGGGGTTATTCCCGCACTCTGCAATTCATAAAAAAGGCGCTCCGTATAAGCAGGAACTTCTGCAGTGGGGAATTCAACTAATACATATTGGTTCAACTCATCAATAAAACAGATGGTGTCGTTTTGAATATTCTCCAAAATTTCACCATGCAGCCGCACTTCTTGACCAGGGAATATCGTGAGTGGGATATCCTCTTGATCTATCCTACTCTGCAGCTCATCGACTAAAGCAAATACTTCTGTTTTCGGATTTATCCACTGACGATTCATATGGTGCGGTGTAGCTAAGATATGGGTAATTCCCTCATCGACAGCTAGTCTAGCCATCTCGAGAGATTCCTTCCAATCTCTTGCGCCATCATCTACACCAGGTAAAATATGACAATGTAAGTCAATCATTTCATCACTTCTTTACTCGGATTCATAGTAGTAATAAGCATCGGCGTTTG
>DATGSY010000180.1:0-7870 GCA_035302125.1 Atopostipes sp. | reverse complement strand
ACGTCCAGTAGTTGATTTTCCACTACCAGACTCACCCACTAAACCAAAAGTCTCACCTTCATAAATATCAAAAGATACATTATTTACTGCACGTACTTCATTGCGTTTACCGGCATTGAAATACTTTTTTAAATTCTTTATTTCAACAATAGGTGTTTTATTTGTATCAGACATCTGATCCACCTCCTACAGGGACAGCTTTATCGGGATGCAAGGCTTTATATTTTTCATGGCGACGTTTAATACTTTCTGGCGGATCCACTTTAGGTGCATGTGGATCTAACAATCTCGTTTTAGCATAGTGTGTATCCGAAACCTTAAACATTGGCGGTTCTTCCACGAAATCAATTTGTAATGCATAGTCATTTCTTGGTGCGAAAGCATCTCCTTTTACTTCATGGAGAAGGTTAGGGGGAGCACCAGGAATGGTATAAAGCTCTGTCTGATTTTCATCGACACTTGGAATGGAAGCCAATAAGCCCCATGTATACGGATGTTTAGGATTGTAAAAGATTTCATCGTCTGTTCCAATTTCAACAATTTGACCGGCATACATCACCGCAATACGGTTTGCCATCTGTGCAACAACACCCAAATCGTGTGTGATGAAAATGATCGAAGTATCAATGTTGTCTTTTAAATCATTCATCAGTTCTAAAATTTGTGCTTGAATGGTTACATCTAAAGCCGTTGTCGGCTCATCTGCAATCAACACTTTTGGTTCACACGCCAGAGCAATCGCAATCATCACACGTTGTCTCATCCCACCTGAGAATTGGTGCGGATAATGTTTATGCGTGACGTCCGGGTTCTTGATGCCCACCAGACGCATCCACTCAATCGCTCGCTCAATCGCTTCTTCTTTCGAGTAGCCAAGGTGTTTAATCATTGGTTCAGCAATTTGTTTACCAACAGAAAGCGTCGGATTTAGGGAAGTCATTGGATCTTGGAAAATCATTGCGATATCTTTCCCGCGAATCTCTTCCATTTCATTTTCAGGAACTTCGAGTAAGTTTTTTCCATCAAACAAAATTTCGCCACTTTCAATGACGGTGTTTTTCTTAGGCAGTAAGCCATTAATCGCTTTGGTTGAAACAGATTTTCCAGAGCCGGATTCTCCAACAATCGCTAATGTTTCTCCTCGCTTGAGGTCAAAGTTAACGCCGCGAACGGCCTTAACTTTTCCTTCAAACGTTTTAAAGGAGATGGCTAAATCTTTTACTTCCAGTATTGTTTCGTCAGTCATATTCCATCTCATATCCTTTCTCCACGTTCCAGCTATCCTTTTTTAAAGTCTTTATTCAATGACTTCTTTAAGAGAGTAGAGGAAGTTTTTATTTCTTATTCTGCAAAGTGCCATTCGTGTAAGTTTGAGAACTGTGCAGGCCAGAATTCAGCTACACCACCAACAAGTGATTCGTCTTGAATACGATAGTCAAATTCACTGTATAGAGGAATCGTTGGCATTTCTTCAACAAAATGTTTTTGCAATTCTTCATAGACTGGGTAACGTTCTTCAAATGACGTTCCAGCATTTCCTTCAGCAATCAATTCATCCATACGTTCGTCTGAATAGAAGCCCATGTTTGTTCCGCCGCCTGTACCGAAGTAGTTTTGAACGTTTGGATCATAGTAGTGAGACATTCCAATAATTCCAAAGTCAAAGTCTCCTTCACGAGCTACGCTAATCCAAGTCGTAAAGTCATAAGTTTCCATGACAACATCCATACCAACCGCTTCTAAGTCTTGTTGAACGAGGTCTGCCATTTGCTCACGCACTGCGTTTCCAGTTGGAACAATAAAGGTGACAGGTTCACTGAAATCAAATCCTGCTTCGTTCAGTAGACGTTCTGCTTCTTCTGGGTCATAAGGCATCGGCTCAACTTCATCGCTTTGGTAGTCACTGACTGACGTGTAAGGACCAGCAGTTACTTCACCGTTACCTAACAATAAGTTATCAATCGCCAATTCACGGTTAATCGCGTAAGCTAAAGCTTGTCTGACTTGAGGGGCACTGAATCGTTCACTTTGAGTATTTGGCAGCAAGTATTGAATTCCAACGCTTGGGAAGCTTTCTACGGCTAAGTGGTCCGTTTCTTCTAAAATCGGAACATCCGTATGCGCAATACTTGAAATACCAGCTCCAGCTGTCATATCGATTGCACCGGATTGTAATTCAGTCAACATTGAAGTTCCAGAAACGACACGGACGTATACATTTGAAATCTCAGGCGCGCCACGGTAGTAGTCTTCGTTGGCTTCTAATTGAACATGGTCGTTTTCAACGTTGTTCACGAATTTGTAAGCACCGTTTGTAACGGTTGGGTTCGTTGCATCTTCTGATGTGTGAATATCCGCCGGTTCATATTGGCTAAAGACATGCTCAGGCGCAATCATAAAGTTGTGTCCGAAAAATTCTGAGAAATAGTTAATATCCAAAGGATTTTTCGTTGTAATATTCACTGTGTATTCGTCAACAACTTCAACGCCAGAAACTTCATCTGAACCTTCTGGTAACTTCCCGTTGTCGTCCGTCCCCTCAATCATCGCAATATTCGTTGCTTGCGTTGTTAGGGTATCTGGATGAGCGGTTGTGTTAATCGAGTAGACCAAGTCTTCGGCCGTCACGGGTTCACCGTCTGTCCAAGTTGCTTCTTCATTTAATAAAACAGTGAAGACTTCATTATCTTCTGTTTCAACCGATCCTAAACGAGGTTCAAAATCAGTAGGGCCAACCATGTCTAATAAAGTTTCATAAAAGAATCGTTGGACATACGTTGATTGTGTCCCTGTTCTTTGGAAAGGGTTCAGTGAATCGATGTTATTGGAAACACCAATAATCAATGTATCACTGTCGTCGCCTTCTGGAGCAGAAGTTTCTGTATCCCCAGCTCCTTGTTCAGCCGCCTCGCCACCGCCACCAGCGTTACCACATCCAGCAATGATTAAGACGGTCGCAAAAGCAAAAGCTAAAAATTTCAAAAATCGAGTTCTCTTCTTCATTTAATCTTCTCCTTCAAGTTCTATTCGTTTGTAAAATGCCATTCATGGACATCATTTGTTGTTGCTTGGAAAAATGGTTTAGCTCCACCAACTAACCGCTGATCTTTAATGATATATTCAGCTTCGGTATAAAGAGGGACAGCTGGCATTGTTTCCACAAAGTATTCTTGCATTTCATCGTAAATCGGTTTTCTTTCCTCAAATGTAATTCCTTGCGTTCCCTCCTCTATATATTGATCAAGTACAGGGTCTGATATGTTGCCGTAGTTTGAGGCACCACCTGTACCGAAATTATTTTGAACATTTGGTTCATACGTGTGGGATTGTCCCACAAAGCCAAGGTCGAATTCGCCTTCTCTGGCTTTACTTAACCAGGTCGTGAAATCATATTTTTCTTGTTCAACCGTCATCCCAATACTTTGAAGCCATTGCTGGGTTAAATCCGCCATTTGTTCT
This sequence comes from Atopostipes sp., assembly GCA_035302125.1. GTDB lineage: Bacteria > Bacillota > Bacilli > Lactobacillales > Carnobacteriaceae_A > Atopostipes. The sequence goes on along the minus strand of DATGSY010000180.1, from coordinate 4,411 downwards.
CTGGCGACATTTCCAGTCGGTACCATGATTTGAACAGGTTCACTAAAATCAAAATTGGCTTCCTCCAATAATCGCTTGGCTTCTTCTGGGTCATAAGGAATCGGTTCTATGTCTTCGTTTTTATAAGGGTTCATCGAGGTATACATAGTCGGTGTCAGTTCACCATTGCCATGCAATAAATTCTCAAAGGCCATTTCCTGGTCAATCGCATAAGCGAGTGCTCGACGAACTTTTGGATCTTGGAATCTTTCTCGGTCATGATTGATGACCATATATTGAATCCCGCTACCAACAGAACTCTCTACACTTAAATGCTCAATCTCTTCAATCAGAGGGATATCTTCATCAGGAACGACTCCGATACCTGCACCAGCCGTCATGTCGATGTTTCCAGATTGTAATTCAGTCACAATCGACACTCCATCAAGTACTCTAAAGTAAATATCCTTGATGTTAGGAGCTCCTCGGTAGTAGTTCTCATTCGCGGTTAAGTGAAGATAATTATCTTCTTTATTCTCTACAAACTCATACGGGCCACCAGTAACTGTTGGGTGAATAGCTGGATCGGAGGTTTGTAAATCCGCTGGGTCAATTTCACTAAAGACATGTTCTGGGGCAATCATGACTTGAAAACCTAAAAATTCAGAAAGGTAATTCAAATCAACAGGTTCCTTGGTTTGAATGGTCATTGTGTAATCATCAATGATTTCTAAACCAGATAACTCTTCTTCACCATCTACACGTTTCCCATTTTCATCGGTTCCTTCAATCATCGCAATCCGCATCCCCAAAGAAGTTAAGGTATCTGGATCCGCGATAGTATTGATGGTGTAGTAGACATCCTCAGTTGTGACAGGCTCGCCATCACTCCAAGTTGCGTCTTCAACCAACGATAGTTGAAAGGTTTGGTTGTCTTCTGTTGTGAATTCACCTAAGCGTGGTTCGAATTCAGTCGGGCCCTTCATATTTAAAATGGATTCGTAAAAGAAACGTTGCACGTAGGTTGAAACCAGACCATTTTTAAAGAATGGATTCATTGAATCAATATTATTTGAAATGCCAACAATTAATGTTTCGTCTTCATTGCCTGCTGGTTCAAAATTTTCTTCATTTGAATTGTCAGGGTTCGAAGAAACATCCGGTAATTCATCGGCACAAGCCGTCAGTAATAGGAATAACGGAATTAATAAGAATAAAAATTGATGTCTTCTTTTCATTGATATCCACCTTTTAATTTTTGGTTTCTCCTTCAATTGCTTCTCTTAAACCTTCACCAATAAAGTTCACGCAAAGGACAGTAAGGAAGATGAGTAATCCAGCAGGAATCCAACGCCAAGGCTGAGTGGTCAACACATTTAGCGATTGTGCTTCTGCTAAAATGTTTCCCCAACTTGGACGAGGCGGTTCGACCCCAACACCCAAGAAGCTTAAAGAAGATTCTGTTAAGATATTGTTTGCAACACCAAATGTTGCATTCACCAGAATCGGTGAGAGTAAGTTTGGTAAAATATGCTTAAACAAAATAGCAGGTGTCGAATACCCTGTCGCCACTGCTGCAAGCACAAAATCTTGTGATTTCAACCGCAACACTTCACCGCGGACAATTCGGGCTAACCTTGGCCAACCAAGAATTCCCATAATGAGAGTAACGGTCCATAAACCTGAATTTAAGATGGAAACAAAGGTTAAAACGACTAAGAAATAAGGGAAAGATTGAAAGGCTTCCGTGATTCGCATAATGATGGAATCGATAATGCCTCCAAAGTAACCGGCCATTAAACCAAGCGTTGTCCCAATCACCACATAGATGGCGACTGAACCGAAACCAACGATTAATGAAACTTGTGCACCATGGATTAATCGGGTCAATACATCTCGTCCAACGCTATCTGTACCAAGGATATGCTCACCATAGGGGGCGGCTTGGAATTGACCAACCGTTTGATCACGTGGGAAAGGGGAGATTTGACTAGCGAATAGGGCCATTAATACGATTAAAATAAAAACCACTAAACTAATGACGGCTAATTTGTTTTTGAAAAATCGTTTTGCCACCGTCTTCGCAAAACTTTCAGACTCTTCTCCGATTTTTTCTTGCCGTTCCTGATAAGTCTGTTCTTGCAAATTATCTTCAGCATATTGGAAAAGTCCCTTAGTGGGCTGATTTTCTACCATTTCTAAACACTCCTTAATTAATCGTATTGAATTCTTGGGTCAATGACTGCGTATAAAATATCAACAACTAAGTTGGCCAAAAGGACAACGACTGCCGACAACATGGTGACGCCTAAAATAATTGGATAATTTCTTTGTTGGATGGCCGTCATCGTCAGCGACCCTAAACCTGGCCAGCTGAAAACTTGTTCTGTAACAATCGCTCCACCTACTAATTTTGGTAAGTCTGTACCGATCACAGTAATAATCGGAATTAATGAGTTTCTTATCCCATGATAGCGATAGACTTCTCCAGCACTTAACCCTTTTGCGACAGCTGTACGAATATAGTTTTGTTCGTAGACATCAATCGTCGTGGATCGCATATACCGTGTCATACTGGCTAAATAGGCAATCGACAGGGTAAAGACTGGAAGGATTAAGTGTTGAACCATAACACCAAGTGTTGGCTGCGTCCCTAATGGATACATACCCCCGGTTGGCAATACTCCAAGTTCTACTCCGAAAATATACACTAAAGATAATCCAAAGAAGAAACTCGGAATCGAAATCCCTAAAAATGAAATAGCAGTAATTGACGAATCAGCACCTGTTCCATGTTTACGGCCACTGATAATCCCAAGTGGAATACCCAAAATATAAGCGACAACTAAAGCTGACCCCATTAATAGAACAGTTGGGCCAATGCGTTCGCCGATAATTTGAGTGACCGGAACGCTGTTCGAGAATGAATACCCTAAGTTTCCTCGCAAGACTTGACTGAGCCAGTTGAAGTACTGAACATAAATCGGTTCATCCAGTCCTAATGCAGCTCGTGTAGCTTCGATTTGTTGTTGGGTCGTATCGGGTGTGATATACAAATCAGCTGCGTCTCCCGGAGCGAGTTGAAGCATCAGAAATGCTCCAAGCGAAATAATAAATAACACCGGAATTGCAGTGACAAGTCGTTTTAAAATGTATTTTACCAATCTTATCTCTCCTTACTTCTACAAAGTTAAAACCTTATTTTTAAACATCATATAAATCAAAAAGCCTCCCAAACTATGTAAATAGAATGGGAGGCTTTAGTGAGGTCCCATTTTACTTATCTTAAACAGGGCCTTCACTTTTCCGAAAAAAAGCGCAAGCCCTAGATAATAATAAATAAATAAATTGTTGTTAATTGGTTAAACATCTGAATCAACCTCACGTGTTTGTATGATTTAAATTGACATCATATTACATTAAAGAAATATGAGATGCAAGGGAAAATGAGAAATAAATTAAAAACATTTTTATTGATATTATCCGGTTGAAGAGGTCTTCAATGAAGGATTGGCATTGGAAGGGATTACAAGTTTAACGAAATTCTCATAATTTATTTGAACACTTTTTAGGATATGTTCATTTTAACTTTTAAATCCATGCATTTAAAAGCTCATCATTCAAGATAGGATAAAAGATTGGTATAATAATAAGGACAGATTCATTTGAAGAAGGAGGCTAGAAAATGTGTCTCGTAACTTTTATGAAAGATGTGCATCCGGATTATCTACTCATTTTAATTGCGAATCGCGATGAATTGTATAATCGACCGGCAGCGGCCCTTCATCGATGGACGGATGAACCGACTGTCACAGCCGGCCTGGACTTGAAAGAAAAAGGGACATGGCTAGGCTACACAAATGATGGGCGCTTTATTGCCGTCTTGAATTATCCATTTACAGACTGGACACCTGCCGAAAAAGAACCCCGGTCGCGTGGACAGCTGTTGCGCGATTATTTAACCCATGACGTTTCCATTGAAGAGTTCAATCAATATTTAGAAGAAACTCGTCATGAATATAATGGCTACCACTTGCTGTATGGGTCATTTAACGATTTAAGGTATTATTCCAATGTTGAAAATCAGTTTCACACGTTCAAATCAGGCATCCATTGTTTGGCCAATACGCTGGACGATTTAAGCAAGCATCGAAAAGATCGTTCAACGGAGCTGCTTGCGAAGTATGTCGATGAAAAAACAGGGGAGATTGATTTAGAAGAGTTGACCGCGCTCATGCAAGACAATGTACCGTCTGATTCACTAGAAGATTTCCCCGAAGAATTGGACGTTGAAATGGCGAAACAAAACTCCCCCATTTTTATCAAAGGCGAAGATTTTGGAACGGTGGGGACGACTGCGATATTGGTCGACAAAAAGGGCCATATCTCAGTGCGCGAAGTGAAGTACGATCAAGAAGGCATCACCGAAGTC
>DATGSY010000179.1:0-3064 GCA_035302125.1 Atopostipes sp. | reverse complement strand
CCGTGTCGTTTGCGAAAGCTTCCAAAGAAGTGCGAGAGCAAGCAATGATTGTCAATGGCATTTCAAAAACCTTTGCGATGACTGGATGGCGAATCGGCCATGTGGTGGGAAATAAAGAAGTGATTGCTGCAATGACAAAGTTCGCATCACAAGCGAATGGAAACCCTACAGGCGTGAGCCAACATGCAGCAGTAGCCGCTTACACGAAGGAAACCAATGAGGTAGAAAACATGCGTCAATCTTTTGAAGAGCGCTTGAACGCGGCATACGACTTGATTGTGGATGTTCCTGGATTCAAATTAGAGCAGAAACCTCAAGGAGCCTTTTATTTATTCCCAGACGCGAGCGAAGCCGCTCAAATGACCGGTTATGATTCCGTCGATGACTTTGCATTAGCTTTAATCGAAGAAGCCTATGTGGTCACTGTGGTTGGCTCAAGTTTTGGTGCACCTGAATGTCTGCGTTTTTCTTACGCACTAGATGAAGAGACTTTTGCAGAAGGGGTTCGGCGAATTAAAGCGTTTATTGAAGAAAACAAAAAATAATACATTTAGGTAAAAAGCTGGGGAAACCCAGCTTTTTTATTTCTTTCAAGATTTTGAAACTTTTTTCGTGGTTTTTCATATTTTTGGCTAATTATAATAATAGGGGGTATATTTATGAAGATACTACATACAGAGGTTCAAAAGTCGGTAATACAAAAACCCACGAAATTTGAAGTGCTTCGAGAAGTAAATAAGCGAGACGGACTCCATGGCTTTCCTAAATTGGCTGGAGAATACGAGCGTTTGAATAAAGGCTATGAAGGGGAAGCAATGTTCATTCATTTCTTAAAGGCATATGGAGCAAATCACTGGGTCATTTTAAGGAATATTTGGTTTGAATATTTTGGAGAATTTGAAATCGATGTGTTGTTAATCACTCGAGCAGGCATTTATGGGTTTGAAGTGAAGAATTATACGGGGGTTTTGGAGTTGCAAAACAATCAATGTAAGCGAAACGGGGAAGTGATTGGTCATGACCCCTTCAGCCAGGCCCAAAGAATTGCAGCAAATTCATCGGGCATATTTAAACGATTATCTAATCAATGGAAGATTCAAACCGTTTTAACATTTATTGGAGAAAATAATAAATTAAAAGTTCATGATTCGGTTGATGGAATTGAAGTGATTTCTCGAAATGAATTGTACTTCTTTACACAGCAGATCATGAAGGAAGAGAGTAATCATATGAGTCATCCACTTGAAATTCAATCGGTGTTGTCAGCTCTCAGCGGATATGAAATTTCTGGACCAAGTAAAGAGAAAAAGATTTCAAATGAAGTAAAAGAGAATATATATAGGGGAATCATTTGTTGTAACTGTGGAAATCAACATTTGAATACAAGGAAATCTTATATGATATGTTCCTGTGGGATGCACGAACCGCGTGAAGAAGCAATTCTTCGTACGATATGTGAATATGGCGTAATATATAGTGATAGAGATTTAAAAACAACAGATTTATTCCATTTTTTTGGAGGAGAGATTTCACGGAAAACAATCTCGCGATATTTAAATAAGTTTTTTAAACGAAAGGGAACGGGTGCAGGGACTAAATACGAAAATCTATCGGTGCCAATTGAGAATGTGCATGACTATTTCAAGTTGAGCCAGCCTAAGTACTTAAGATTATCCTAGATTATAGTAAATTACTGTTATCTTTAGACAAAATGATTATAAAACGTTCAAAGAAGCAACAGCTTTAGACAAAGTTTTGGTAAAGAGTTCGAAGTTGAGAAATCTTTAGACAATTTGTGATATAAAGTCCATAGAAGTACTATCTTCAGCCTAAAATTAAACATATTGTCTAAAGTGACGAAAAATACCAAAAAATACACCTTAGAAAAAGGAAAAGTCTCTAATTCTATGGTGTATATTATTGTCTATCCAGATAAAAGCTTCACTAATTTTTACATCGCCACTTTCACGACTAAAACTTTATTTTCACCGCATCATTTCCAATCGATTCAATGAGTATACTTGCCACATCGTCACGTGGAATCTTATATTCATGCGGATGCTTCTCCACCTTCATAAGTCAAAGCCATTTTACCTGTTCCTTTATCATCCAGCAATGGACCAGGCTGGACAATTGAATAGTTGAGACCGGAGTTTTGAATATAATAATCAGACGCATGTTTCGCAACCGCATAAGGTTTGATGCCTTCACCACTAGCTTCGGGATACGGGCTGGTTATCGCACTGAACAAAAAAACGAACACGCCTTTAAAAAGGGTGTTCGTTGATTTCGTTTCGTATTATTTTGTGCGGACAAAAAGTTGTTTGGTTTTGCCATCTGATGAAATGGAGCGACGCTCAATTTCAAAATGATCTAATGATTCTACAAAAGTCACTAATTTCTTATGTCCGTAATTACGTACATCAAAATCAGGGAATCGTTTCGATAAATGATTACCTAAATTGGCTAATGAAATCCAGCTATCATCATCCGAATTTTCTAAAATAATTGTTTTTATTGCTTTTCGAATCGTTGTCAATTTCGTTTGTGGTTGCGGTTTAGAACGAGATTGTGATTCGTTCGAACTACGTCGTTTATTCTTTTTCGAGTAGTTGTAACGTTTGCGATCTTTTCCATTATTATTCTTTTTCGATTCTTTTGGCGTGATGTTAAAGCTTTGGCTATTATTTGCAGTTGTTGTCGTTAAAACAGGTTCTTCTTCGTCTGGTTCTAAATTTTGATATAAAATATCTAAATATTTAAAACTGTTACATGCTGAAATAAATGCGTTAGGCGTTTTACTTTCTCCCATCCCAATAACTTTCATACCTGATTCTCGCAATCGAGAAGCTAAGCGAGTAAAATCGCTATCTGAAGACACAAGGATAAAACCATCGACACTTTCAGTATAAAGAATATCCATAGCATCAATAATCATGGCGCTATCGGAAGAATTCTTACCGTCCGTATAACTATACTGTTGAATTGGTGTGATCGAATTATCTAAAAGAATTTCTTTCCATCCATTATTTCGAGTACTTGTCCAGTCGCCATAAATGCGACG
>DATGSY010000178.1:0-5513 GCA_035302125.1 Atopostipes sp. | reverse complement strand
TTAACAATTCCGGTGACAAAACTTCTTCAACTTGTTCAACGGATAAGTTGTATTGTTCTGCAAGATCTTTAATTTCTGCTTCTTGCTCTTCTTCCGTTGCACTTAAATCTTCAGCTTCAACAATAGCTTCGATGACTAAGTTTGTTCGAACACTATCTTCTGCTCCAACTTCAAACTGATCATGTAAGTCTGCTTCTGTCGTTTGTGTGATGTTGAAGTACATTTCTGGAGTCATACCTTGTTGTTGTAAGTTGTTGTAGAACATGTCCATTTGACGGTGGATTTCTTCATGTGTCATGTCATATGGAATTTCAGGAATTTCTGCATTTTCTACAGCTTTACGGATAGCTTCTTCATCGCGAGCTTCATCTGCGTATTGATTACGAGTCGATTGTAGTTCTTCACGAATTTTCTCACGAAGTTCATCGATAGTTTCTACTTCATCATCCACATCTTTAGCAAACTCATCATCGAGTTCTGGAAGCTCTTTTGTTTTTATTTCGTGGACAGTTACATTAAAGACTGCTTCTTTTCCAGCTAAATCATCAGCATGGTAATCTTCTGGGAAGGTAACGTTGACTTCAACTTCTGATCCTGATTCTGCTCCCACAAGCTGCTCTTCAAAACCAGGAATAAAGGAATCCGAACCTAATTCTAGTGAATAGTTTGTAGCAGATCCACCTTCAAAGACTTCTCCATCAACTGAACCTTCATAGTCAATGACTACTGTATCGCCTTCTGCTGCTGGTTCATCTTCTTTAATAATAAGCTCAGCAAACTGTGTACGGCGGTTTTCCAGACTTTCTTCTACGTCTTCTTCAGTGACTTCACGGTCATATTTCGTAACTTCAAGATCTTTGTACTGTCCTAATTTAACTTCAGGTTTTAATGAAACTTCGACTTCTAGTTCCCATTCTTCTCCTGGTTCCCATGAAATATCTTTAATGGATGGTTGTCCAACCACTTCTTCTTCCACTTCTTCTAAAGCTTCAGCATAAGCAGATGGGAAAATGTCATTTAGCGTATCTTCATATAAAGATTCTTCACCATACATTTGATTAAAGAGTTTACGTGGAACGCGGCCTTTTCTAAAACCTGGAACTTGTAGCGATCCTTTTACTTGGTTAAACGTTTTAGTTAACCCTTTTTCTATCGTTTCACGGTCAATAGTAAACTTTAATTCACCTGTGACGGGACCTGTTTTTTCAAAATTCACTGTCATTTGTTATTGCCTCCGATATTAAATATTGATTTTTTCATAAAAAGCCTTCTCAAGACTTTGCATACTTTGTAAGGATACTATATTTAACAAGAATTGTAAACGAATATCCCAGAATTCTAGGTTTAAAATAGTTCTTCTGCATTCAATAATCAACAAAATAAGCATCCTAACTTCTTTGAGCGATTTGATTTAAATATTCTACCCATTCTTTTAGTTGTTCTTGCTCTTGGTTTTGCGGGATACACGCCTGCTCAATTTCTTGGTTACTGGTGAACTGTACGATATATAGATTGATCCAATAATCTATATCTGTAATAGTTTCTTCAACAAAAGGATATAATAATAATAAATCGTTGATGATTTCATTTTTTATGCCTTCGATTAAGGTGGGCATTTTATGTAACTTGTTCTCCAATATCTCCATTAATTGTTTAACCGTTGGCAGTTCATAAAAAGTTGTGATTTCTGTTGGACAAACTTCTAGATATTGATTAAACCATGGGAACATATAGCGGTTATCATCCCCCATTTCAACTAAAATCTCTAAAAAAGCCCTTTGTGTTTGTCCGGAAACGAAAGGATCACTAAATATTTTTGAAGCCACTTCCTGAAGATCAGTTAAAGACAGCATATGCGCATCTTCCAAGATTTGCGTTTGTTCTATCAAAGAAAAAGTGTTTATTTTATATAGCTTTTGTTTTACATCTTTTCTTTGCCTGTCGAGTTCATAACTCAGTAACTCTCGTTCTAAGTTTAGTTCTCTTTCGAGATTTTCCCATTCTTGTGGAAAAGTTGAAAAAGGATCTGTCGTATGTTTTTGAATCAATAATTCCGCTTCTATAAATTGGTGATTCTTAATTAATAACATCGTATACATAAGAATATGGCGTTGATTGTTTATATAAGTACTTTTGTACACATTGGCAATTTCTAAAGCTTCTTCATATTTTTCTAAAGTATATAAGATTAAAGTGTAAAAATAGTTTACAGAATAAGATTTATCGGTTTCGTATACTTTTTCAATATAGGTCAGAGCCTTTACGTAATCATTTTTCTCAATTTGCTGAACGGCTTGTTTCAAAAAAATTTCATTGTTGTAGGGAAATTCAATTTTATCGCCCAACCCTTCCACCTCCATCAGTGCTGACTATTAAGAAAACTCGCTATTTATAAATCACAGCGAATTTTTCAAATATAAACAATGTACTTCGATACGCTTATCCATTTTTGGAAAGTCAGCTAAGCGCTAAGAGATTATCTCCTAACTCCTTATTCATTAAAAAAGAAAACCTGCGCAGTAAATCAAAGAGACTGCGGCAGGTCATTCATTATTATTCTTCTGAATCTTCAACGGCTTCTTGATTCATATCAAATTTTTTAAGAAACGCATCGATATCTTTAAAATTGACAACTGTTTTTTCTTCCATAAGATCATATAAGTGCTTTGGAGAATTATCCCAGTCAATGACAACAATTGCACTATTTGTCAATAGCTTTTCAATTGTTCCTTCCATATGCTCCCCGCGAAACTTAAAAGCAATATGCTCGCCAACTTCCGGACGAATTTTTTCCTTAATGGCATCAATAATTTCTACAGCTTCTTTGTACGGCAAGTCCAATAAATTTGCGATACGTGAATTGCTTGCACCTTTACGCAGTTCTGTCTCAACGAGTTCTTGTATCTCTGGAGTTATTTTTGCATCTGCCAATACTATCAACCTCTTCATCTTTTTGTCGACCTACATTATAACAAAATTCTGTTTCAAATGCGATTTTATCTGCTTATACTTCTATCTCATCAAATAAATCAACCGCTCGGTAACCGACTGTTTTTAAATATTCACCTAAATCATATAATTCATCGTCAGAAAGTCCTTCAAATAACTGCCTGATAATCTCTGTATGTTGTGGAAAAACATCTTCCATCAAATCATTTCCTTGTTTTGTCAATCGAACTAAAGTAACTCGACGGTCTTCTTCATTTTGTATCCGTTCAACCATACCTTTTTTCTCTAGCTGATCAATGACATAAGTAATACTGCTGGAAGCCAGTAAAACCTTATTTCCAATAATTTGAGTAGGCTGTTCGCCTAAATTATAAAGAACTTCCAATACTGTAAATTCTGTTGGATTTACACCATAACTTCGCATATCTTTCTTTAACATATTAGAAACACTGCCTGAAGCACGCAATAAAATCGTTAAAACTCTTAGAGCTTCTTGTTCTCTACTCATTTTTTGTTCATCCATTCTCTTTTCTTTCGTAATAATTTGTTTCTTTGTTTGTTTTTTTAAATTTGACAAAGAACCAACGACCGTAGCCAATTAAACTGAGCAATTGAAACAGTGTATTTATATGAATAATGACTAAACTAATGCCACGATCTAATTGTGGTAAAGCAACTAAAATGAACATGCTCAAATAAAAAACAGTAGTTGCTATTTTCCCAAACCACTTTGCGCCATCCATAAATACATCTTTTTTAAACAAAATGAGGTTACTGATTAATAAATATAACTCTTTAACAATAAATAAAATGAGTAATGGCAGGACATATGGCTTCTCAACCAACATAGCCCCTACAACAGCTATTTGAGTGAGTTTATCAGCCAATGGATCTAACACTTTTCCTAAATCAGTAATTTGACCGCTTTTTCGGGCGATAACTCCATCTAAAGAATCTGTTATACCGGATAAAACTAAGATGCCAGCAGCACTATAGTATTCTCTAGTGGTCTCAGCTTGTATATATAAATAAACATATAGAGGAATCATTAAAATTCGAATATAAGACAATATATTGGGTAATGTAAACCAATCTTCTTTTTTAATCAAAATACTTCCCACTCTCAAGTACAAGTTCAAATAACTACTTCACATTTTATTACACTATCGAAGTATTTTCAATATAGTTAACAAATTAGGCGCTACAAGCTTATTGTAACATACATGATACTTTCTTTTGTTCTTTTCTAAGTAAGATTGTACCGATACATTTTACAAGAGGCATCAACCAAAATGACCCATACAGCTAAGTATGGGTCATTGCATAATTAATATAAATTTTAAAACGTACCTGGAGGGATTCGAACCCCCGACCGTTCGCTTAGAAGGCGAATGCTCTATCCTGCTGAGCTACAGGTACAATATCGCAACAGAAATTATTATACATAGGAACTTTCAAAATGTCAATAATAGAATTGAAAATTACATAAAATCAATAATTTATTCTTCGTTCTATCTGATTCAATCAATCTTTTGGCTTATTAAAGATGAAAACCGACTGCATCTATATAACTAGAAACAGTCGGCTATCTCGCAATAAATGATTGCGTATGTTTATTAAAAAATACAGCTTAATTAGTTTTTAACTGCGTCTTTTAATCCTTTACCAGCTTTGAATGCTGGAACTTTTGTTGCAGGAATCTCAATTTCTTCCCCAGTTTGAGGATTACGTCCTTTACGGGCAGCACGATCACGTACTTCAAAGCTACCGAAACCGATAACTTGTACACGTTCACCATCTGCTAAAGTTTCTGTTACGACGTCAAAAAGAGCTTCAACTGCTGCAGTTGCATCTTTTTTAGTTAAATCTGTTTTAGAAGCAACTCCTTCGATTAAATCTGCTTTATTTGCCATAATTCTACACCTCCCTAAAAAGCATATACCAGGTAAATCCTAGTAGCAACTTTTTATAATCCCATTATTGAGAATAAATAGGTGAAATAGTCTAATATTTCGACATTTCATTTTAAAAGATAACATATAAGCCTTATAACTGCAATCTTTTTGAGAAAAAATACTGAAATATTTATCCGTTAAGTCTCTTGGCTTTACGTCCTTTTACGCGCAATAATTCGAATAGGCGTTCCCTGGAAATCAAAGTTTTCACGCAATTGATTCTCAAGGAAGCGACGATAAGAGAAATGAAGCAGTTCGGTATCATTCACAAAAACGATAAAAGTCGGTGGACCAACGGCTACTTGAGTCATATAAAAGATCTTCAAGCGTTTATTATTCACTGTTGGCGTAGGATTCATTGCGAGTGCATCCATTAAAACATCATTGAGGATAGACGACTGTACCCTCTGCATACGACTCTCATAAACGTTTTTAATCAAGTCAGGCAGGCGTTGTAATCTTTCACCTGTTTCTGCCGACACAAATAACACAGGTGCGTAATCCAAAAACTTAAAGCGTGTTTTTATATTCAACTCAAACTCACGCATCGTGTTGGTGTCTTTTTCAACGGTATCCCATTTATTGACAAGGATAATTATACTCTTGCCT
>DATGSY010000177.1:0-25189 GCA_035302125.1 Atopostipes sp. | reverse complement strand
CTTTCTTTTAAATTCTTTGCTTCTTCTTTTAATCTTATGTATAGATTCCCATCATTTTCTATATGCCATTCGAACGCTTGAAAAATCACACGATTTTCAACCATCTCTTTCACCCCAAATTTCTTCATTTCGAATATTATACCATTCTTCTGCATTTTTACTTTCTAGAAGGCTCACAAAATTCTTAAGATTCAGGACTCAGCCTCATAAGCTAAAATCTTTGAAATTCAAAAACACTATTGATATGTTGTAAATGTAGATGAAAAGATTCTTAAAGGAGGAATTTTAATGGCTAAAGTAGCAACTGTTTTAACTGATTTATTTGAAGATGTAGAATTTACTTCACCCAGAGATGCTTTGGTTGAAGCAGGACATGAGGTTGTTGTAATTGGTCCTGAAAAAGGAAAGACCGCTGAAGGAAAGCAAGGAGAAGCTGAAGTTGAAATTGACCTTGGGATAGACGAGGCGGATCCAAGCGACTATGATGCGCTTTTCATTCCAGGTGGCTATTCTCCAGATAAACTTCGCGGAGATGAACGGTTTTTAGACTTTGTCCGTCACTTTTCAGACAATGAAAAACATATTTTTTCCATTTGTCATGCGCCTCAGTTATTAGTGAATGCGGATGTCTTAAAAGGAAAAGACTTAACTTCTGTGTCACAAGTCGCTGTGGATGTCAAAAATGCAGGTGGCAATTATGTCGACCAAGCAGTAGTCATTGATGATTCAGGATTAGTTTCAAGTCGAACGCCCGATGATTTACCCGAATTCAATGAATCGATTGTAGATGCATTAAACGAATAAGTATAAAACTTTAAAAGCCTTGCTTCATTATTGAAGTCAAGGCTTCTTGTATCGTTATTGGGTTATCGAAAATCGCAATCTATATCGTGGTCGTTTAAGATGCCAATGGCTTGGAGAAAAGAATAAATGGTTACAGAACCGACAAACTGAAATCCACGCATTTTTAAATCTTTTGTTACTTGATCACTCAATGCACTTCTCGTTAATTGTTCATCTGAGTTTCTTACGATCTGTTGGTGATTTGAAAAACTCCAAATATACTTTGAAAAACTCCCAAATTCCTTTTGGACTTCCATAAAACGATTCGCATTATTTATTGTCGCTTCAATTTTTCTTTGGTAGCGTATAATATTCGGATTTTTCATTAAGTTATCTATTTTATTTTTATCGTATGAGGCTACAGTCTCAACTTCAAACTGGTCGAAAGCTTCCATAAAATGTTTATACTTTGAAAGGACTAATTGCCAAGATAATCCGATATGAAAAATTTCAAGACTTAACCACTTAAAAATTTTCTGATCCTCATATTCAGGTTTCCCCCATACTTTGTCATGGTATTCTACATAATAATCCGGTTTCCCTTGAATCCATGCACAACGTTTTAATTCTGTCTTCTTCAAATTAACCGCTCCATACTACTGATTATTTTTCGTCACTCGAAACATTTGTAAAGTTCAATTTCCCAAGAATTGGGGTCTTTTTATATTGTAGAGGTTCCATTCTTTCGATAATTCGATTAAGCATTTGGACGCCATCTCGTATATAATCACCTTTATTTAACATAACACAATCCGCCCGTGTACCCTCAGCTGCATCCGTTACTTCAGATCGGGTAGGTATACCATCATTTACAAGCGTATCTAATACTTCTGTCGCCCAGACAACTGGAATATCTCCAGCTTCACTTATCCACATAATTTCCTGTTGCAGACCCGCTAAATCAATATAACCACTCTCAGCTGCTAAGTCTCCTCTGGCAATCATTATACCAAATGGATTTTTACTGGCTGCAGTATAAATAATTTCGGGTAAATTTCTAACCGCACGTACAGTTTCTATTTTGGCCATCAATGACATTTCAGAAGCTTTTTCATCTAAATTTTTTTCAATTTCTTTTTGGATCAGTTGAATGTCTTCTCCGTCATTAACAAATGAACATCCGATGATATCTGCATGTTGACAAGCAAAATTTATGTCATTTTTATCCTTGTCATTTAATGAGTCAAACTTAAATGAATGATTTGGAAAGTTCATTCCTTTTTCGGCTTTCACACGAACACTTTTAGATTTCGTTTTTACAACTTTTAAAATGAATTCATCCTTTGCAACTTCTTTGACGACAGACTCAATCTCACCGTCATCAAATAACACAGCTTGATCAACTTCAATTTGTTCATAAATGACGTCTAAATCACAACCTGCAGTCACATTAACATCATTTTCTGAAGGAAGTTTGTCAAAGTCTCTGGTGATTCGTATTAAATCTCCTTTAGACACTTTGGGCTTACTTAAATGAGTATAAACCCAATCTGTACGAATCTTGGGACCCGCAATATCCATTAAAATACGTACGTCTTTATTTAACTCTTTCGCTTCGGATTGAATATTCTCAATCATCTTGATCCATTCTTCTTCAGTGTTATGGGCACAGTTTATTCTAGCCACATTCATTCCTTCATCGATTAAATCTCCTATAAATTCTTTATCTTCAATGGCTTCATTAGGCATAGTAACCATAATTCGTGTTGTTCGATTTTTTGGTTTTTTACCGAAGATTTTCTTCGTGTTTTTTTGTAGACGTCGTCGCCCGACGTCGAATTCTTTAGGATTTGGATGAGTATGTTCAATCGCTTCGTCAATGACATCATACAAAGTAGCAATCACCACATCTAAAGTCACTAAAGTTTTGGATTCTAAACGTCCTAAAGAGGAAAGACCCCAAGGAATCAAATCAATTTGAAGTTGTGTAATATCTCGCTGTCTTAAAGCGAGGTAGTAACTTAAGTTCTCGGCACTTTCTCTGAAAGCATTTCGAGTAATTTGGTCTTCCCAATTAGAATAAATTTTGAGACCCTCTAATTTTATTTCGTCACGCAGTTCGATTAGTTGATCTAGTAATTCGTTAGGATCTTGAGTTTGATAGTATTTTGATTTAGCCATTTTAATCCTCTCCTACATCCTCTTTGTTAACACAATAAATCTATTCACAAATATTATACTATAGAAAATGAAAGGGATACCATCTTTAAACGTTAAAAGAGCTTATCTCTGTCTAACTAAGATAAGCTCTCTTAAAAATATGAATTAATCTAAACGAGTCGACAAATCAATGCCTTTCAACTCTTTTAATTCGTTCATGACTAATCTTAAAATACGTCCGCCATGAATAAATGTACTAATTGCAGGTGTAGGATCAGCACCCATAATTCCTAAATGACGCATATGGAGTTCTCCATCTGGATTGACGACAAAATGATAGTAACCGGATTTCATGCCGTTTAATTCATTTAGCTTTTCTAAAATATTTGGTAATTCATTACGGTCAGTGACTAAACCAATTCGATTGTAATTCATTTGATAGTTAATGTATTCTAAGTTGTCGTCATCATGTAAAACAACAGCACATGGGACAACTTTGTCTTGGTCTACTTGGAGAGCGGTTTGAAGGATCATTTGTTTATGTGGGACTTCATTTCCTTCTTTGTCTCTAAGCGGTCTTTCTACTTCTCGAGCATTGAACTTTACATTTTTTTGCTCCGCTTCTTGTATAAATCGATCTGTTAATTCACTCATAATTGGCCTCCAATATATTAATGTATATTAAGTATAGCTAAAAAATCATGAAATAAAAGATAAATTAGAAAATACTTAATACTTATTTACTTTATGTATCTCTATAAAAACGCTTTATTGATCTAATTGTAAACAAAAAAGCCCTTGTCTTTCAACAAGAGCTTTCAATAAGTCGTAATTAGTTTGAACGACGCTCAGTAATTCGAGCAGCACGTCCATGGCGACTACGTAAGTAGTATAATTTTGCACGACGTACACGTCCACGGCGTGTTACTTCAATTTCTGCAACACGTGGTGAGTGTAATGGGAAAGTACGCTCTACACCAACACCATTAGAAACTTTACGAACTGTATAAGTTTCGCTAATTCCTGCTCCACGACGTTTAATTACTACGCCTTCAAAAATCTGAATACGTTCGCGATCTCCTTCAACAATTCGAGCATGAACTCGAACAGTATCTCCAGCACTAAACTCTGGAAGATCCGTACGTAATTGTTCGTTTGTAATTGATTCAATTAATGGATTCATTTTTCTTCTCCTCTCACGCACAACATTCATAGGTGCATAAGTCCCAGCGGAACATTGCATGATTGAGTGGAAAGACCCACTCGACAATTGATTTTAGCATAATCTAGAATCCAAGTAAAGGTTTTTTTAAAAAATAGTAAAAAATTCTCCCAACTTTCAGTTCTTTTTAATATACATTTATGAATAAATTTTGAATACTTTATCCAAAAGATATGAGTACAAAATACTAAATATTGTGATTTTTTGACGATTTTAAAGAGTTGGTGAAACGAAGTTTATTCCTTTATCCGCTCTAAATATTTTTGATAAGTTGATATTAACAAATTGATAAATAGGTCCTAAGTACATGGCTTATTTATAGCTGTATAAAATTCATTTTAAGGAGAGATAGAATAAAAGTCGTTTTACTAGTGCCTAAAGATGAAGAAGGAAAATATGAAAACCAGTTATTAAGTGATCACAATGCTTTAGGATTGAGAGAACACTTAGAGGATGAACATGAGCTGGTGATTATTAATAGCGATGATGAGTTGGATGAGCATATAGAAGATGTCGAGGTTGTCATCAGCTCTCCTTTCTTACCCGCTTATGTAACAGCTGAGCGTCAAGAAAAAGCCAAAAACCTCAAATTGGCGATTACTGCGGGCGTAGGTTCGGATCATGTCGATTTAAAAGCGGCAGAAGAAAATGATATTTCAGTTGTCGAAGTGACAGGAAGTAACCAAGTAAGTACCGCAGAGCATGCTGTTTTAACCATTATTTTGCTTCTGCGCAACTTCCAAGAAGGTAACCGCCAAGCGCGTTCTGGAGAATGGGATTTACCTAAAGTAGGAAATCGAGCTTATGATGTTGAAAATAAAACAATCGGTATTATGGGATATGGTTTAATCGGTCAAATGGTCGCTGAACGATTGAAACCATTTGGTGTAGACATCCAACACTATGATCCCGAAGAAGATGAAGACACTGAATTATCAAAATCTGTTAACTTTGAAGAACTACTTGAAACAAGTGATGTGATTACCCTCCACACTCCTTTAACAGATTCGACAGAAGGCTTATTTGACAAAGAAGTCTTTAATCAAATGAAAGACGGTGCATATCTAGTGAACGTTGCACGCGGTGCAATTGTTAACCGCGATGATTTAGTCGATGCACTTGAATCTGGCAAGTTGAATGGGTACGGAGGAGATGTTTGGTATCCACAACCATCCCCTTCTGACCATCCATGGAGAGACCTACCAGAAACTAAAAATACCATGGTTCCTCACATGGGCGGTATGACGATAGACGCTCAAAAAAGAATTCAAGATGGTGTCCAGGAGCTACTAGACAATTATATTAACGGGGAGGACTTCCCAGAGAAGCATATTATAGTTGACCAAGGACAAGTAAATTGTAGTTACACAGTAGAATAATCTATTTAAAAAAGAGCAAAGTTAGCAGAGATAGCCAACCTTGCTCTCTTTTTATCGATTAATAATTACTTTCTCTTCGTAGCTGTTCCAAAGTGTCTTCAAAAACTTCTGGTACAGGAGCTTCAAACTTCATCGGTTGATTTGTTTGAGGATGAATGAATTCCAATGTATGGGCATGTAGAAATTGACCTTTGCCAGCCAAGGTTTTTTTAGGACCATAGGTTTCATCCCCTGCTACAGGATGGTTAATGTACTTCAGATGTACTCGGATTTGGTGCGTCCGCCCCGTCTCTAAAGAGACTTCTAATAATGAGTAGTCTTTAAAACGCTCCAATACTCGAAAATGCGAAACAGCTTCTTTCCCACCAGTAATGACCGTGAACTCTTGACGGTTTTTAGGGTCCCTGCCAATTGGAGCATCAATTGTGCCATGATTATGAGATAGAACGCCATGTACCAAAGTCCAGTACTTTCTCTTCATACTTCGATCTTGAAGTTGTTTGGATAAATGCACATGTGCTTCATCATTTTTGGCAATGACTAAAATACCTGATGTGTCTTTATCTAATCGATGTACAATTCCTGGACGAATTTTCCCATTAATTCCTGATAAATCATCAATATGATAAAGTAATGCATGAACAAGTGTCCCATCGTTATGTCCAGCACCTGGGTGAACAACCATTCCTTGAGGTTTATTGATAATCGCTAAATCAGAATCCTCATACAAAATATCAAGCGGAATATTTTCGGGTTGAACATCAATCAGTTCAGCTTCAGGAATAAAAATGCCGATTTTATCATTTGGCTGAACTTTATAATTGGCTTTAGTCGGTTCATCATTGACAAGGATATTTTCTTCTTCAATGAGGAGTTGGATTTTAGAACGAGACATATCGTCCAACTCACTCGCTAAATATTTATCAATCCTACCTTCTTCTTTCGTTACTTTTAAAAAAATTGTTTCTTCAATATTTTCTTCGTTTATAGACATACATATCACCTTAATTTTCTTCTGTATTTCTTTCTTGATAAAAGGAGTAAATAAATAAAGCAATTACACCTATTGTTAATAAAGAATCAGCTATATTAAAAATAGGGAAATTAATGAACTCTAAGCGAATCATATCTATCACATATTGGAATATGATACGATCGATGAAATTTCCTAAAGTTCCAGCTAGAATAATGGAAAGAATTGTTCCAAGAATACGGTCTTGTCTTGCCTCTGTAAATAAATAATAAAGCAAGAAAACAACAACTACCACTGTTACAATATAAAAAAACCACATTTGACCCTCGAGTATGCTCCAAGCGGCTCCAGTATTTTGAATGTAAGTAAACGAAAGAATATTTGGTATCACTTCAATTACTTCATAGAGCTCAATATTTTGAACTGTTAAATATTTTGTGACTTGGTCGATAAGGACCAATAGAGCTGTTAAAATAAAATAATAAAACATAAGTGCACTCTTTTCTTTTTGATAATTGACAATGCTAATAGTAACATAAAAGTTATTTTACCACTTCATGATATCAAATATTCATTAACTTTTGTTACTCATTTCATCGGATTTTTTTGAAATCTTAATGTTTTTTGGTTATGTTACTGTATAATAGAAACTTGTAGAGGAAAAATTAAAAATCTTAAACGTAAGGACGATACGAATGTCGAGAAAAATATATTTAGGAGCTACACTTTCTAGTGCCCTAGTGCTTGCTGCCGCATGCAGTATGGGAGTCTCAGAAGAAGATGTAAATGAATCGAAAAATACAATTCATTCATCCTTTGAAGAGATTATAAATTCAAACCAACAGTTATTGAACCTTGAAACAGAAATGGATGCACAATTTGCAACAGTATTAGAAGAAGATGAACAATTATCATCTCTTCAAGATGGATCTGCAGCTGTCACCCAGAATATTGACGAACGAGAAACAATTATAGAAGGTATACAAGAACCTATAGATACCATAAAAGAACACTCTCAGCGTATGAAAGAATATGAAGGTTCTGATTTACCACAAGATACTATCCAACAGATTTCCGATGACTTTCTAGCGTTTACTGAAGAGCTTGAAACGCATCAAGAGAATCAAATAACCTCATTATCTACTCAACGTGACTACTTACAAACCATTGCAGGAGACGAAGCGAATTACGAAGACTTCTCGAATGGTATTGATACAGTGAACAATGATTACTTAAACCTTCAAGAACAAACAATCGAGCTTGATCAGCGATTTGTTGAAATACAAGAACAAAATGATGCATTAGATGAGTTGACCGCTGATTTTTCAGAAGCAACTGAAGAAGCAACTGCTGAAGAAGATACAGAGAACACAGAGACTGAAGGTGAATCTGAAGAAACTTCTAACGAAGCAAATACCGAAGACGCTTCTAGTCAAGAGGATTCAGAAGAAACAACAAAAGAAGCTCCTGAAGACCCAGAACCGACCACAAGCATTCTTGCTATAAATTCAAATCCTTTACTTTCTATTCCAGATCAGTTTCCACAGAAGTTTGTTTACGATAGTGGGGTTGAAATTGAGTATCCTGAAGAAGGTGTTAAAGGCATTTATGTGACAGCCCACTCTGCTGGTGGCGATAAGATGAATGAGTTAATTGATTTAGTGAATACTACAGACTTAAACGCTATGGTTGTAGATATTAAAGATGATACTGGAATTATTACAGTTGATTTTGACAGTGACAATGAGTTAATTAATGAAATGACTTATGAAATGGTAGATGTCGAACAATTAATGAATCAAATGGAAGAAAATGATATCTATCCAATTGCTCGTATAGTTGTTTTTAAAGATACCCTATTAGCTAGAGAACAACCAGAATTGTCATTCACTCATAACGATGGTTCTGTTTGGTCAAATGGCAACGGTGATAGCTTTGTAAACCCATATCTAAAAGAAGTCTGGGACTATAATATTGAAGTCGCAATTGAAGCGGCTAAACTTGGATTTAAAGATATTCAATTTGATTATGTTCGTTTCCCTGAAGGCTTCGAAACAATGGACCGTGAATTAAATTACGGCCATGGTCACTACGGTAGTGATGATGTAGATGTCATTAATATGGAATACAGAAATCAAGCAGTCACTGATTTTGTTGCTTATGCACGGGAACAACTCCAACCTTATGGTGTAGATGTATCCGTAGATATATTCGGTTATGCAGCTGTTGTTCGTGAAACGCCAGGAATTGGGCAAAGCTTCCCTGGTATAGCACGCGAAGTGGACGTCATCTCTAGTATGATTTATCCAAGTCATTGGGGTTTAGGCAACTTGGGTGTAGAAATTCCAGATTTAGAACCTTATAACCTTGTTAACAATTACGCGGAAGTTGAGTTAGAAATTCTTGACGAATTAGGGGAAGATGCTCCGATTACTCGACCTTGGATTCAAGACTTTACAGCCTCTTATTTAGGCGCAGGTTACTATCAAAACTATGGAGCAGAAGAAGTTACTGCACAGGTAAAAGCTTTAGCAGATAATGGCATCCATGAATTCTTATTATGGGACGCCGGTAATACGTATTCTGAAGGCGCAACGTATTCTTTTGAATAGAAGAAAAATAAAATCGATGAGCAACTCAAATCTGAGTGGTTCATCGATTTTTTGTTTTTATTTTTATTTGTGTACCGGAATAGTCTTGGTCAAGTCGAGAGAGATAATGTTTACTTCGACAACTGGTTTCTCTGTGATCGTTTCAAGCGCTTGTTTGTAAAGCATCACTTGTCCAGTGTATCTACGTAGTAGTTCCTCTTCCGCTTGGTCTCCAAGATGTGCGACTTGATCCGTTTTATAATCAAATAAAACCAGACCATTTTCCCGTTCGAAGTACCCATCGATGATTCCATGAATTAAAATGGAGTCCTCAACGGATTCTATTCCAGTGAACACCTCATCCGCATCCATCATCAATGAAAATAAGACTTCCTTTTCTAAACTATCATGATGTTGAATGATTTCTTGCCCAAAACTTGTTTGGAAATACGCATAAATTTTTTCGGTATCCACTCGCTTGGCAGACTCTTCTTTTAAAACTCCTTCCGCCAGCATACGTTGAACTTCCTTTTGAATACGGTCAATGGTTACTTCCTCACTTAAATCCATATTCTGTAAGAGGAAATGCGTAGCTTGACCAATCTCAGCCGGGGTTGGTTTTGTTTCTTCTTGCAAGAATCGTGGGCGTTCCAACAGATCACTTGTATAACGATGGACGCCCTCTTCATTAGACCAATCGATTTTAGCAACTTTTTCGCTATTTGGTTCCTCGAATAACTGTTTTATTTCAGATACTGACTGATAGTTGGTAGTCACCGTTGATAATTGGTAGGGATACTCATAATTTATGATGTTCATTGCTTTGTTTATCGTTTGAGTCGCATCCGGTCCTATATTTAATCGGATTTTATTTTCTTTTAATTCCTCTACCCATGCCGGTTCTTCTCCCACTGAAATGTCTTGAAGTTGAGTAGCAATTTTATCTTCAGAATAGAATCGATAACAAAAATCAACTGGATAATGTTTGATTTGTTTATTTCCTTGGATTGATGACACTTCATGTTCAGTCGTTTGATGTCTGGCTATGGCAAAACCTATCCAATCCATAAAATTATTCGTGTTTAAACGCAAACGAGGAGATAATAAATAATCCCGCCGACTATTCGCTTTATTCCAACGATCAAAGGCTTTCTCTTGAGATTCCATTGAACCAACTAGAAATAATTTTTGTTCAGCCCGGGTAAGTGCAACATACAATAAACGCATTTGTTCCGCATATCCATTTTGTTTTTTGTGCATCTTAATAGCTTCTCCCACTATGGTAGAAGCTTTCACGAATTCATCTGGATTTTTGTACTCCAGTCCTACTCCTAATTCACGATCAAAAATATAAGTACCGGTCCAATCGCTATTATTAAATTGTTTAGACATATCCATCAAGAAGACGATTGGAAATTCTAATCCTTTACTTGCATGAATAGTCATCACTCGAACGGCATTTTGTTCCGACAAAATGGAAGTCGGTTCAGCTAGGTCTTTATCTTTCTCTTGCATTTTGTCAATAAAACGAATAAAACGATAAAGGCCTTTGAACGAAGTATTTTCATAAGCAGCAGCTCGTTCGTACAAAGCTTCTAAATTTGCCCGCCTTTGTTTACCTCCACTCATTCCACCGACATAATGAATATAATTTGTCTCTCGATATAAAAGTCTTAAAAGCTCTACAACAGTATGTCTTCTTGCATAATATCGCCATTTGTTAAGTGAGTTTAAAAACGCACGAACTTTCTTTTGTAAAGAAATATTTTTTGGATCTTCAAACTCTGCCTCAGCGAAGGCTAAGGTCGCTTCATAAAAGTTGGCTTGTTTGTCTTGCAGTCGAATATAAGTCAGTTCAATTTCATCTAAACCAACGATTGGCGAACGAAGAACTGCTACCAAGGGAATATCTTGCTGCGGATTATCAATGATTTTTAATAAAGACATCATAATCGTCACTTCCGTTGTTTGGAAGAAATTTTGAGTTTCATTGATTGCAGAAGGAATCCCTACTTCCTGGAATATTTCCTGAATCTCCAAATTATTATTTTTTGTCGGCGTCAACAGAACAATATCTCTATACTCAACCGGTCGCATCCGCTCTTTTTCTTTATCATAAATTTCAAAACCATCATCTACCAGTTCTCTTATACGAGTAGCCGTCATTAAAATTTCGCCGGTTGTTTTTGTGCTGATATCAAGTTCATTTGAAAGATTTTCTTCGCTCCATTCTCTTGAGCTTTTTTCTTCTTTCCCTTTTTCATAAACTAAAAGTTCTGTAGCATATTTACTGTCTTCCTCAAAATCTTTATTGCCATAGACTAATTCTGCATCTTTATCATAATCTAGATTTCCAACTTCTCGATCCATCAATTGTGTAAAGATAAAATTCGTAAAAGACAAAACATTTTTTCTAGAACGAAAATTTTCGGCTAAAATAATTCGTTGTCCAGATTCCTGAGCGGAGTACTCCTCATATTTAGAGAGAAAGAGTCCTGGATCGGCGAGGCGGAACCCATAAATCGATTGTTTTACGTCACCTACCATAAAGTAATTTCCTATGTCGTCTTTTTCATTAGCCAAAAGTAATAAAATGGCTTCTTGTAAAGCATTAATATCTTGGTATTCATCCACTAAAACCTCTTCAAACTTATCTCGATAATAAGTAGAAGCTTCTGAGGTCTCTCCTTCTACCTCGCCACGTAAAATTTGTAAAGTTAAATGTTCTAAATCGTTGAAGTCAACCAGCTTTCTGTCTGCCTTATATTGTTGATAGTCTTTTGAAAACTGTTCAGTTACTCGAGCTAATACTTCTACATGTTTTTTTGTAGCGGTTATAATATCTACTTGTTGTTTTGATGTTAAAGCAAAATGCTCTTTAAATTTATTATAATCTTTTTTGGCTTCATCACGCAGCGGTTTTATTTCATTTCGATAGACTTCTAAGACTTCCTCAGGTGTTGTTTTCTTACTTGGTGCATTTAACCTAGGAAATGTAAAGCCATTATTGACTAATTGATAACATTCATCCAACTGATCATTCTCTAGTAGCTCCACTACTTTCCTATAATGACTTTTGTCTTGATTAAAAACAGCAATTTGCTTCTCTAAACTTTCTTCATGGTTAGCTAAATCAAGTGCTTGGTCAATCATCTGAATAAGATAATTAGCTTCTTCTATCAACTGTTTTTTCATATAACGTTTATAAATAGTTGAATCCTCTAGCTTTCCAGAAGGAATATCGTATAAGTCCACTAATGATTCTAACCATTTTGTAGGGTATTCATTGGCTCGAGAAAATTCATGCAACTGAAAGACCATTTCTGTTACTGGTTCATCATTCCGACTTCCAGAATAAGCTTCCATAAATCGAATAAAATCTTTATCGTCCGTTTCGTACAACTCTTCTAGTAATTCATCCCATACTTCTTCTTTAATTAATTCTATTTCGGTATCATCCGTTAATTGACGAAATACCGGATCAAAATCAATCAAATAATAATATCTTTCGATAACTTGTAAACAAAAAGAATGAAGTGTCGAAATATTTGCATGTCCTAATTTGGGTATTTGTTGTACTAAGTGATGCCTCGTCGTTGGATCTGGATCACTTGTGATTTCTTTTTGTAATGCCGTTTGAATTCTCTGCTTCATCTCTTTTGCGGCTGCATTTGTAAAAGTGACCACTAATAACTCATCAATCGATATTCCATTTTTTATTTGTTCAATGATTCGGTTAACAAGAACCATCGTTTTCCCAGAACCAGCGGAAGCAGAAATTAATAAATTTGTTCCTGTCGTATGAATAGCTTCCCACTGTTGATCGGTAAACATAGAATCTTCTGTTTTTATTGGTAATTTTGACATTACATTTCAGCCTCCCCTTCAGAGCCATATCGTTCTCTTAAATAATCAAAAAATTCATCTTTATTCATTTTCAAAGCCTCTTTATAATTGTTTTCTGGCAGTAACGCATCGAATTGAGAAATCGAACGATAAGCCCCAGAAATTGATGGTGTGTGGACTTTTATTTTTCTTTGATCGAATGGATGAAGTTTATTTTCGCCAGCTAGGATTTTATTGCCTGCTTCAATGATTTTTTCTCGGTTATAACGCATCAAAAGACTAAATTCTTCTTCAGTCAATAGTTTATCACCAGAATAATGATCATCTTTATTTAAGTATAGACTAAATATTGGTGAGTACTCTTTTGGTTCTAACATTGTATCGGCAGCCTCAAGCACCTCTCGTTGGTCGACAATCAAACCATCCAGCTTATAGTTTTTTAATAACTCTGTTTCCAATTCTTTATTCCCTAAATGTTTCAAGTCAATAAAATGATTTTTTACTGTCGAATAAAAGGCGCCAATCCCTTTGGCTTTTTGATTGAATATATCCTCGGAAAAAGTAAGCACAGTATCCAAGTAAGTAATCATCTGTAACATCAAGCCATAATAGATGCTTTGATAGTTAAACGTTGTATCGCTCGATTTGTAATCAACTACTCCAGCATACAATTGGTTCCCGTCTTGATAAGTATCTACTCGATCCACTTTCCCTCTTAAATGTAGTTTTTTGTTATTCTTCAATGGAAAGGTTAATCCAGAGATATCTTTTTGTTGGCCTAATTGGCCAAACACTAATTCCGTTTTACTCACGCGATACTTACTTCTCTTCGCTTGATGAATCATAGACCAAACCATATTTTCAACCGTCTTAGTCAATTGATTGAAAATAAACCGCATACGGTTAGAAGATCTCGAAAGTCGATATTTATTAGAATCTAATAAAAACTGAAAAATATCCTTTGTAATTTCTCTTAATTCACTTCTTTCGATAGTCGTGACATCCCTATTCAAAGAGACAATTTGACGACTAATTAAATCGAGAGCGTCATGATAAAAGTTTCCTGACTCTAGTGGAGAAAGTTCTTGTATCTGACGTTCTTTTAAACGTAACCCATACAGTAAAAAGTGACTGTAAGGATCAGCAAAAAAAGTTTCTAATTGAGAAACCGATAAATACAGATCCTTACCATATAATTCTTCCGCTAAATCCTCTGTAAGAGGTTTAGGTATGTTTTTATGGTTCAAACTATTAATAATTCTTCTCTGACGGTAATCCGATGGGTTATATAACTGTTTAAACAACCCTAACCAAAAAGCAGAGGGAGTCTCCATCTGATCAATCGCATCGCGCAAACTAATGACCATTTGTCCAAAGGTATAAACTTTTGAACCTATAAATTCTAGATAATCTTGTTCTTTGCTTTCAGTTGCTCCAGTCGCTGTTGAATGTTTAAATTTTGTTTTTAACCCTAAAGCACTTTGTATCCTTGATAAATAAGGACTGATACGATTTTCTCCATTATCGCTATTGCTTAACGGGTAAGTGAATATAACTTTTTCTTCTGCTTGTAGCATCGCTAAATAAAATGCAAAAGGCTCATTTGCAATACTTTCCATCTCGGAAACTGCTAGATATTTATCAGAGCTTAATGAACTTTCAACAATATCACGATCTTCATCCGTTAAAATGGATTGGTTACTTTGAACTTGTGGTAAAACTGTATCCGTTAAACCAATTAAAAAAACAACTTTCTTTGATTGGATTTTTGGAAGATCAAAATTTGTTACTAATACTTGGTCAATTGTTGGAGGTACCATACCGAATGTAGATTCTTCAAAACCCGTTTCTATAATGGACATAAATAAATCAATGTCCCACGGTTCTTCCCCTAATACTTCAACGAACTCTTCTAACAATAGAATAAAAGTATCCCAGGCTTGTTCATGCTCACGGGCTTCTTTTAACTCTCCTTGTTCAATTAATTGATCTCGCCAAGTTTGTAACTCCTCAATCACACCTATGTCTACCATAAATTCATATAGTGCTACGGCAAGTTCACGATTCGTTTGTTTACGATCTAAATTCTCTATAAATGGAACAATATACGTTCGAAATGTGCTCCGGACAACATTCGCGATGTTTTGGATTTTCTCTTCTTGATCACTTTGATTTGCATCATCTTCTAATTCAAATTGAGTATAAATCCAATCTTCATCCTCAACCCAGTCATTTCCTTGATAACCATACGCCAACGCTACATTCTCAGCGATATCTACCATGTCACGCCAAGTTTTTCTTCCATTCTCTGTATTGTTTTCTTCGTCATTCAAGTCTATGTCAAATTCTGGAACAAACAACTCAGTACGTAAAAATCGCATGATGTCATCTAGGCGGTAGTGTCTTTTCTTCAAGGCGAAAAGACTCAATATAAATTCTAAAATAGGATGTTGAGACATTGTTTCTGCTTGATCAATGAAAAAAGGAATGTCGTTATCACTAAAAGCTCTCTCAACATTTAGTGCACAAGCTTCTAAGTCTCGTGTCATGATTTGAAAGTCATTGTATCTATAATACCCAGTTGCGACCATTCGTTTAATTTTAGATGCAATATGCATCACTTCAGCTGCTTTATCATCTGCAGCCCAGAGCTCAACATTATTGTATCGTTTGTTTCTATATTTCTCTATATTTGCTCGAGTAACTGGTCCACTGCTCTCTACCCAATAGTCTGTCAAAAGTCTTATATCCTCTGAGAATTCATCTCTTCCAGTTTCGTTTTGTGAGCTTATTTCAATAGAATCTAAAACGTTAACTTTATTTACCTCTAATTCGTTCACCAATTGGTGGTAAGTTTTAATTGGTCGATAATATAAATTGTTTAGATCATTGGTAGACAGAGCAGCTTTTTTATCCAAAGTTAAACAGATGAGAACCTTTTTTGTATACTTGGCTAAGGTGACAATTAATTCTTGTTCTTGAGCCGAGAAGTGTTCATAATGATCAATAATGACGGTAACATTATTGAACAACTCTTGATTTGTTTTAAAATAATCGATTAGCTCGTGATAAAGGTCTTCACGTTCAATATATTTCCCTTTGAGGGCTTGGTCATACTTTTGATATAAAAGCGATAAGTCGTGCATTTTACGGTTAAAATCATCTGTGCTATTCGAATCAGATGTTTTTCCATCCCGAATTAATTCGATTAAATCTGTAGGGTTGATTCTTCCGTTACGTAATTCACTAAATAATGTGACGAGTCTTTCGATAAATCCGGTTTGCTGACTTGCACCTCTATAAATGGTAAGGTTCTGTTCCTCTTCTTGTAAGATTCGTTTTACAAGCATTGCAAGTCCACTGTCCGTCAATTGTGGTCTTTGATAAATAGGTTTATTTTGCAACAAATACCAAGCTAATCGACTGAAACTAAACACTTGTAGTCGGATCATCCCACTCATACTAGAATGTGGATTTTTTTCTTTAAATTGTTCGAGAATCATTGTTTCCGCTTCGTATTTCACGTTATCAGGAACTAAGTACAACATTTGAGCATCTGGATGTTCTTTAAGTTCGTTATACAATTGGTCGATGACTACTTTACGTTTTTGGTTCGGATGCGTGCCTAAAATAAATTGGACCGACATGTGTTGACCCCTCTCTAATCAGTTATATATTATTTTAACATAATTCGAATTGCTTATAGATTCAAATCAAAAAAACGAAGGATTCTTTTTCAAGAACCTCCGTTTTTTATCCATTTGAGTTTTATTCTGGAGAAGCTAAAAGCTCAATAATTTTTCGAATGACATTTGTGGCAGCTTCCATACTTTCGACAGCGATAAACTCATAGCGTCCATGGTAATTTTCTCCACCAGAAAATAAGTTAGGTGTTGGCAAGCCCATAAAAGAAATTTTTGATCCATCTGTTCCGCCTCGAATCGGTTCCAAGATTGGCTCAATATCTAGCTCTTCCATTGCTTTTTTTGCAACGTCTACTGAACGCATATCCTCTTCAATAATTTCACGCATATTATAGTATTGATCATACATGTTGATCGTAATTCGTTCTTCTTCAAAATCACTGTTTAACTCTTTTACGGCATTTAACAATAATTCCTTGCGTTCTTCAAATTTCTCGCGATCATGATCTCTAATGATGTATGACATTTCAGCTTCTTCTACCGTTCCATTCATTGAATTGAGATGGAAGAAACCTTCTCTACCTTCCGTCATTTCTGGAACTTCTTCAGCTGGAAGCATTGCATTCAGTTTCATGCCTAAAGTCAATGCGTTAACCATTTGATCTTTAGCTGTTCCTGGATGGACATTCTTCCCTTGAATATGGATTTTAGCTGCAGCTGCATTAAAACTTTCATATTGCAGTTCACCTACAGGGCCGCCGTCAATTGTGTAAGCAAAATCTGCATCGAAATGCTCAACATCAAAACGATCTGCTCCTACACCGATTTCCTCATCTGGTCCAAAGGCCAATCGGACACGCCCGTGTTCAATTTCAGGGTGATGAATTAAATACTCTACAGCACTCATGATCTCAGCAATCCCTGCTTTATCATCGGCACCTAAAAGTGTGGTCCCGTCTGTAGTAATTAGTGTATTTGATACATAATTTTTAAGGTTTGGAAAATCTGTTGGTGAAAGGACAATGTCTTGTTCTTCATTCAACACAATATCTTCTCCATCATAATCTTCAACAAATTGAGGATTAACATTTTCTGAGTTGAAGTCTGCGGTATCCATGTGCGCTATGAAACCTACCGTTGGGATCTCGCGCTCAGTATTTGCCGGCAAAGTAGCTGTGACAAAAGCATTTTCTTCATTGTACTCAACTTCTTCTAGGCCAATGGCTTCTAAATCTTCCATAAGTATTTTTGCAAATTCCACTTGGGATTGCGTCGATGGAATTGTTTTACTTGTTTCATCCGACCGAGTATTTATTTTTGCATATTTTATAAATCGATTGACTAAATTCTTGTACATTAGTATCACCTTATCTATTTTTTTCAATTTTATTTAAATTTAAATACATCTACTTGTGAAGTAGCTGGTAGGACTTCAATACCCCATTGATTTTCTTTTTGCCATGTGTTTAAAAATTCGGTCATTTTTTCGACAAAAATGTTTTCAATATAGTGACCGGCATCAATAAATGGTAATCCATCGCGAATCATGTCTTGAGCGCCATGATAAGAAACATCACCGGTAATATATAAATCCGCACCTTTTTCAAGAGCTTGTCGGTAATATTTTTCTCCAGAACCACCTAAAATAGCAACCTTTTGGATTTTACTCTCTAAATCCACATTTGCATAACGTACATAAGGTATGTCAAAAACTTCCTTCACACGATTAATCATATGACCTAGAGTCATTGGTCGTTTTAAAGTTGAAACTCGCCCTAAGCCGAATTCTTTTGCTTTCTTACCTATATCAAAGATATGAAAGACAGGTTCTTCGTAAGGATGCACTTCATAAACTGTTTGAATGACCTTTCCGATTAAATGATTGGGAACTAATACTTCCGTTCGTTCTTCAGAAACTTGTTCTGACTGATTTGTCATGCCAATAGTAGGGTTCGCTTCTGCGTTTGGTGTAAAACGACCAGTTCCTACAGAAGTATAAGACACATTATCATAGTCTCCCACTTGACCAGCTCCAGCTTTATGTAAAGCAGCCCGCATTTGGTCGGCATGTTCTAAAGGCGTATAAAGAGCGAGTAATTTATAAGTGCTTTCATAGGCGACATCCATTACTTCATAAGGCTTTTCTAAAGATAAGGCTTCAGCTAACCACTCATTTATACCATTTTGTGCCGCATCAATATTCGTATGCGCGGCGTATACAGCGATATTTGATTTAATCACTTCGATGTACTCTGCTCTTCTGGAATCTTCTTGGTTCAGTGTTTTTAATGAACTAAAAATTGGAGGGTGATGAGTAAATATAAAGTCCACATCTTTTTCTTGGGCTTCTTTTAAAGTGTTTGCATCTAAGTCTAAAGCAACCATCATTTTTGTGACTTTTTGGTTGTTCGAGCCAAAAGCAAGCCCTATAGGATCCCAATCTTCAGCTAAATAAGGGGGAGCAAATTCCTCAATCCGTTGAATAATCTCGTTAACAGTAGTCACAATAACACCTTCTTTATTTGATGAATTTTTTCTTGAATTAGCTTCATCTTATCCTTGTCATCAGTTTGTTCTAATTGACTTAAGATATACTGATTTTTAGCGAGTTCACTTTCCCATTTTTCATAAAAAATTGGGCTTTTCTCTTTAATTAAAAATGGACCAAAAGTCAGTTCATCATCAGTATAAGTGACCTTCTCATGGCTCTTCTCAGCAACTATGAGTTCGTATATTTTTTTCTTTTCTTTAAGAATAGATTCTGCGATAATTCGGTAATGATTTGCCTGCAGTAATTGACGCAATTGTTTTTCACCATTATTCGGCTGAAGGACTAACCGGACTTCGTCAGCTATTAAATTCTTTTCTAAGCCTTCCTCTAATATTCCGGCAATCAATACGCCACCCATTCCACAAATTGTAATCGAGCCTAAATGGTCTTCAGGTCGTAAAATCTTCAAACCATCGCCTAAGCGAATTGAAATTTTATCTTCTAAATAGTAAGTGGCCACTGTCTTTTGTGCATTTTCATAAGGACCTTTAACAATTTCACCAACAATGGCTTTTGGAATGATCGAATTTTGGACCAAATAAATGGGTAAATATGCATGATCTGAGCCTATGTCTGCAACAGGTTCGCCTTTTTTGACGAATTCAGCAGCTTTTTTTAATCTTTTGGATAAATTTATTTTTTCCATTATAATCACCTGTTCACTCATCTAAATTTCTTACAAATATGTAAAAAAACCTCTCCAAACAAAATAAATTTGTCTGAAAGAGGCTTGAGTTAAAATTATTCGTCTTCTGCGTCTTCTTCGTCTTCACCAATAACTTCTGGTTCAGGCATTGTTTCATCCGCAGTTTCTGTTGTTTCTAAGTCATCAGTAATGTCTTCAGGCGCTGATACAGAAACGACTGTTTCATCTGGTTCAGTGACCAATTCAGCATCTTCTGGCATTTCGATGTCTCCAACAGTTAAACTATCTCCAATCACAAGATTTGAAGCGTCAATTGTGAAGTTATTTGGAGCAGCTTCCGGAGCAATTTCAACCTCAATTTCAGAAATTGATTGAGATAAAATCCCTTCGGCAATTTTTTCTTCACCTTCAACGTATACTGGGATAGTCATAACAACTTTTTCACCAGCAGTAAACGCTTGAATATCAACATGGTATAAACTTGGTTTCGTAGCAAAGTAAGAGTATTCTTTAACGAATACCTGGTATTCTTCGCCGTCCACTTCTAATGTAAATACCCCGTTAGATCCTACTTCACGAATAGCATCTTCAAATTCCTTTAAATCAACTAAAACAGGTAATGATTCTACTGATTTACCATACACTACAGCAGGCAATTTACCAGCAGCACGTGCTTGCTTAGAAGCAGATGTCCCTGTTTTTGTGCGCTTTTCCGCAACAATTTTCATGCATTTCACCTTCCACTCAATATTAATACCATTCAGTACTTGTCTGAATAAATTAAGAAAAACTCGCTAATGGCGATTACTGCGGAGCAGAATGAATGCATAAGCGTAAGTTTTTCTAAATGCGAAAAGGATTATCCGATAATCCTTTATTAGCCAAGAAATAGTATATCAAACATGTTACCTTATTGCAAAGTAACAACTAACATATTTTAGCCTATTTTATAAGAATTAGCAAACTTATTCCAATTGTATCTTTTTTCCATAATAAGTGGGAATGGAATAACCATTCCCACTTATTTTTATTCTAAAAAGTCTTTTAATTGTTTTGATCGACTTGGATGACGCAATTTTCTCAAAGCTTTTGCTTCAATTTGTCGGATACGTTCACGTGTAACACCGAATACTTTCCCTACATCTTCTAAAGTACGTTGGCGGCCATCATCTAAACCAAATCGCAATCTCAAGACGTTCTCTTCACGGTCTGTGAGTGTTTCTAAAACATCTTCTAATTCCGTCTTCAACATTTCATAAGAGGCATTGTCTTCAGGGTCCATCGCTTCACCGTCTTCGATGAAATCCCCTAAATGAGAATCATTTTCTTCACCGATTGGTGTTTCTAAAGAGACTGGGTCTTGAGAGATATTAATAATATTTCGAACTTTTTCCGTAGGCAAGTCCATCTCTGCACCGATTTCTTCAGGTGTTGGCTCACGGCCTAGATCTTGAAGCAGTGATCTTTGAACACGAACTAATTTATTAATTGTTTCAACCATATGCACTGGAATTCGTATCGTACGGGCCTGGTCCGCGATAGCACGTGTGATTGCCTGACGAATCCACCAAGTGGCATACGTTGAGAACTTGAATCCTTTTGTATGGTCGAATTTCGTTACAGCTTTCATCAAGCCCATGTTACCTTCTTGGATTAAATCTAAGAAGCTCATACCTCGCCCAACGTATCGTTTAGCAATTGAAACAACTAATCGCAAGTTTGCGCTTGCTAATTCGTCTTTCGCACTTTCATCACCTTCGAGAATACGTTTTGCAAGTTCTACCTCTTCATCGGCAGAAAGCAAGTCTACTCGACCGATTTCTTTAAGATACATGCGAACGGGGTCATTAATTTTAACTCCTGGAGGCGCAACTAATTGATCTTCTCTAGCTTCCTCAACGACTTCTTCTTCTTTTTCAACTTGTTTTGCTAAAGGATTTCCATCCTCGTCGACGACTCCAATACCTTCATCTTCAAGTTTTTGGATTAAATCATCCATACCTTTTTCATCTAAGTTATAAGGTTTTGCTAATTTATCACTTAATTCCACATACGAAACGGTATCTTGATTTAGAAACTTAATTTCGCTAATCATTTCCTTAAGTGCTGTTTTATAATCTTTTTTAATATCTGCAGATTCTGCCATAAGATTATTGCCTCCCGTAGTAGTAATCTTGTTCCTTGGTTATTATTTATTGCTTATTTTTTAATTTTTTATTTAAATTAATAATTTCGATAGCGAGTGAGGATTGCTTACTCGTATTCCCTTGCCTCTGGGCTTCTCTCAACTCTTCTGTTTTCCGAGCAATGGTTTCTTTCACTGGTGAAACATTTTTAATCACATGAATATAATCCTGAATTTCACCATCTTTCAATTCACCTAAGTCAATTAAAAAGATTTCTGCCACTTTCTTTCTCAGCTTGTCTTCTTGTAAATAATCTAGAAACCCTTCAATATCCGTCGCATCTAAATCTTCTTCTCTATATGATTCAAATAAGATATAAATCAATTGATGATCTTCATCATTAAATTGAAATTCTGAATCGATTCTATTTAAGGTTAGCCAAGCTTCTTCATGATAGAACAATCGACTCAACAGCATGCGTTCTGCTTGTTCAACTAAAGTCATTTTTGGTTTATCTTGATAAGAAACTTGCAATGAAGGCACTTCATTACGTTGCTTTCTTTGCTGCCGTTTCATTTCATTAAGCTGTCTTGTTTGAACAGCATCCATAATCGTTTCAAACTGAGATTTTAAAGTATCTAGCGATAAATCGAACTCTTTAGAAAGCTGACTTAAATAAATCTCTCTCTCAACTAATGAATCCACTTTTGTGAGTTCTTTTAAAACTTCCTCAATATACTGAATTTGTTCAGATTCGTTCGCCAAGTTTCTATCTCTTTTGTGGTATTGCATGAGAAAACCTATGTGGGTGTCTCGTCCATGCGTCAGAAACTCTGAGAATTGCTCTTTGCCGTGTTTTTGAATATAGTCATCGGGATCTAATCCACTAGGGAAAGTTACCACTTCAAGATTAAAATGCGTCTGTTCCGAAAGGTAATCGACAGAGCGTTTAATCGCATCACTTCCTGCGTCATCGCCATCAAAAGCTAAGACAATATGATCCGTGAAACGATCTATGCGTTTAATTTGTTCTTCGGTTAAACTCGTTCCCATCGATGCTACTGCATTTTTCACACCTGCTTGCCATGCTGAAATGACATCCATATAGCCTTCAAAGAAAATGGCTTCATTATTTCGACGAATTGCTGCTTTGGCTTTATCAAAGTTGTAAATAATTTTACTTTTATTGAACAGCGTTGTTTCCGGCGTGTTCAAATATTTAGCCGTTGGATAAGAATTTTCCTTCTCTTCAAAAATTCTTCCCGAGAACCCGATGGTACTGCCTCGTTCATTATGAATAGGAAAAATGATACGGTTAGAAAATCGGTCTAAAAATTCGTTTTGTTCAGGGTGTGGATTTTCAGAAAAAAGTCCTGAATTTTGATAAGTCTCTATATCGAATTCTACCTCTTTATGTGAACTTAGGTACATAAACAAGGCATTTCTCTGAGGGGGTGAGAAACCTAATTCAAATTCTTCAATTGTTTCTCTGCTCATCCCTCGTTTGAGTAAATATTCTAAAGCTTCTTTCCCAATTTGCGTGTTCATCAGTATATGATGATAAAAACCTTTTGCCAATTGGTTGATGGAATATAGTTTCCCTGTAGTTGAATCTTCATAGTTTCTCTGACTATTCACTTGAGTCACGAGTGATTGGTCCAGTGGATAGTTAATGAATTCAGCTGTTTTAAGGATGGCTTCTGGATAAGAGAGACCTTCAATTTCTTTTAAGAAACTAAATACATTACCTCCCCGACCACAACTAAAACAATAGAAAATTTGCTTTTGTTCATTTACAGAAAAAGAAGGGGTATTGTCCTCATGAAAAGGACAATGAGCAAAATGATTCTGCCCTGATTTTCTTAGCTGTAAATATTGCGATACAACATCTACGATATCTGTATTTTGTCTGATATCATCGACCGTCGCTTCAGGAATACGAACCATCGTGCTCACCTCTTTTATTAAATATTGATTTATGAAATGACATATTAATCCTATTTTAAATACGACTACAAGTATACCATGAATAGCCTGTAAGTCAATTCATCTGCTTTAGAGTGACTCCAAAAAATAGAATATAAAAAGATAAGATAGAATACAACAGGATATGTGTCTTTCCATCTATCTGTTTATATTCTATCTTAAAAAATGGGTGGTATCAATTTGTTAGCAAGTTCAAGATATCTTCTTTCGTAAGCGAAGTACTCTTCTTATCCTCGTTTGTACGAATGACATTATCGATTAATTCTCGTTTTTGCTCCTGTAGCTCATTGATTCCTTCTTCGATTGTACCCTTCATAATCATTCGAATCACTTGCACAGATTTTTGCTGTCCAAAACGGTGTACACGATCTGCCGCTTGGTCCTCAATTGCAGGGTTCCACCATGAGTCGTACAAAATAACCGTGTCTCCCCCAGTTAAATTAAGGCCAGTGCCTCCAGCTCGAAGAGAAATTAAGAATAAATCTTTTTCTCCTTCATTAAATCGTGTGGTTAATTCCAATCGGTCTTCTTTTGGCGTGCCGCCATCTAAATAATGATAATCAACATCATAATCATCCAAGATATTGCGAATGATTGATAGCATACTTGTGAATTGCGAGAATAATACGACACGTTTATTGTTTGTTAGAGCTTCTCTCAAGTATTCCATAAGACGCTCTAACTTAGCCGATCCACCTTCGTATTCAGGGTTGATGAGTCTTGGATCGCAACAAATTTGACGTAACCTTGTCATTCCAGCAAGGATACGCATTCTATTTTGCTCGAACTCATCCTGTTCAATCATTGTTTCCACATCGTTTCGAATAAGTGAGAGTTGTGTTTGATACAGACGCTTTTGTTCATCCGAAAGTTCAATAAATTCGACCGTTTCTGTTTTAGGCGGTAGATCATCTAATACATCTTCTTTTAAGCGACGTAAAACAAAGACATCGATTTTTTGGGCAATTTCTTCTTCAGACAACTCATTGAACTGTTTTTTTGAACGGAATAGACCCGGTAAGAGGATAGAAAATAATGACCATAGTTCATTTAGATTATTTTCAATTGGTGTACCGGATAATGCAAAGATATTATTTGCTCTTAATTCTTTAACCGCTTTTGTTGTTTTGGCTGCATCATTTTTAACATTCTGAGACTCATCTAAAACAATTGTTTGAAAAATATGCTGCTTATAAGATTGGATATCCCTTTGAATGAGCGGGTAACTCGTAATTAATACATCCACTTCATCATTACTTAGTGCATGATTGATTTGTTGCTC
>DATGSY010000176.1:0-3004 GCA_035302125.1 Atopostipes sp. | reverse complement strand
TTCTTTCTCGTCTACCCTCTTCAGGCGCTTTTGGAATGATAAAGGCCCCTACGATATATAAAGGGATGACTGCCCCCACGCCAATAAAGGCTAAAATAACGAAGCCAATTCGCAAAAGTGTTGGATCTACATTGAAATAGTCACCTAATCCGGCCAACACACCAGCGACGATGACATCATCTTTAGATTTTGTTAGTCTCATCAAAACTCCCCCTTCCTTTTAACCTAGTATATCTGAATTACTCAGCTTCTGGAATCACAAAAGCGAGCATAAGATAGAGTAAGATTGGAGAGCCAGCAGTTAAGAAGGTAAAAATCAAATACCCTACTCGAACAAGTGTCGGATCAATACCAAAGTACTCTGCAATACCACCACATACTCCAGCAATCATTGAATTTGTTTTTGATTTAGTCAATTTTTTCATGATATTTCTCCTTAAAGTTTAATCTTTTTATTTACTTATAAGGAACCTTAACGATTCCTTATAAGTACTTTTTATCACCAAAACTTACTCTACAAAACCTCACGAAACATTTTTAACGATCGGTATCTTTGAACAACACATTTCCAGTAGTCGTTTGAACATTCACACGACAGATGTCTTCTGTTCCAATACGGTGAAGTTTATGCGTTTTTCCTTTTCTTTCATCCGTCAATGAGGCATTCGTGTTTGAAAGACGACTTTTTACTTTCCCAAAGGTTGATTTGGCTTCTATTTCTAAACCGCAATCTTCAGGGAATGAGATTTTGACATCGCCATTTACCGAACCACCGATCACACGAATTAAATCTTTTCCGCGTAACGTTAAGCGGATATCGCCGTTCGTTGTATTTAAATCCGAACTTTGAACATTTCCAATCACTCGAATATCGCCGTTCACTGTATTGATGAGTAAATCACGCAACGTAATTTCTTTCAAAGTAATGTTTCCGTTTGTTCCTTTAACTTCCAACATCGTTGCTTCAAGGTTATTTAAAACAATGTCGCCGTTCGTTGCTTTCACGTAAATATCTCTTGTCTTCACATCATTAAATGTGACCGCTCCGTTAAATGAGTTTGAACGGATGTAGTCGTAATCTCTTTGTGGTAAATAAACAATCATGTTTACTGCAACATTTTTGTTTGGTACATGGAACGTAAATTTATCTTCATCCACATGAATCGTGCTGCGTGCTTCAAAAGCCGTTAATGGGGTTGCTTCTTCTACTTTTCCGTAGAGCTTAATGTTTGCGCTGATTTTAATATTGTCATTCACGCTTGGTTTGAATTGAATATCTCCATTGGCGTTTTTGAAATCTAAAATAGTTGCTGTTGTGTCTTCAAATAACCATTCATGGTCAAATTCACTTTGCGCTTTTCTTGGTACATTTAGATTGAAATCAATGTCTTTCCAATCAATATTATCTAATGTTTCACGCGTGCTCTTCATCGTTTGACGGAATACGTCACCCAATGTTTTGGATGTTTCATCAAAAATGTCACTGGCTTTTTCGATGGTTTTATTTGCACCTTCGCGCCATTCTTCTGGAATATCTAAGTTTTCAGACACTTTTTTAGCTTTGGTTGTCCATTGTTTCATTTTAATGGCGTGCATTTCTTTGAGTCGCTCATTTTTTACTTTGTTTAATTCTGCAACTTCTTCTCGAAGAACATTTGCTCGCTCTTCAAGTTCTTTAATTTCTTCATCCGTCGCTGCAGCATTTTCAAGCGCATTTAGCTCTTCCATTGTCGCTGTCAATTCAGCATTTAACGATTTTAATTCTTCGTAATTATCCACTTCATCGACGGTTGAGATAAGCTCGATTTCTTTTTGAAGATTTACGATTTCATTTTCAAGTTCTTTTTTCGTTTCGTAGTACTCTTCATTTAAAGAGTCTTTACGTTCTTTAAGCTCTTCTTCTACTTCTGAAAGCTCCGCTCTTAAATCCGTTAACTCTTCATTTAAACCATCAATTTCTACGGAG
Organism: Atopostipes sp.; assembly: GCA_035302125.1. Taxonomy (GTDB): domain Bacteria; phylum Bacillota; class Bacilli; order Lactobacillales; family Carnobacteriaceae_A; genus Atopostipes. Next base: position 1,038 of record DATGSY010000176.1, on the reverse strand, counting down.
AACTTATTTAACTCGTTTGCAATGTCTTCAAGTTCATCTTCAAATTGCTGCATATCTTCTTGATCCATCGATTCAACTTCAGGTTCTTCTGTTTCACTATACGCATCTTCCATAAATGGATCTTCGAATTCCGGTTCAACGGTTGGTTCTTCTGGTCGGTCTGACATAAATTCTTTTTGTTCGGTTTGTTTTGATTCTTTTTTGGCGACATTTTCTAGTAAGTCAAGTGCTTCATCAACCGATAAAACTCCTTCACGTACTAATTCTAAAATTCTTTCACGCTCATCCATTATTTTTCCTCCTTTAATGGATAATTAAGGATGATCTAGTCTCCAAGTCCCTTAATTACATTCCTTCGTTTCTACAATACCATTATCTAACGAATGGCTTTAAATGTCATAGGTCTTCAGTCTGATTTTAAAAAGAAAAAATGACTCTTCCGCAGAAGAATCATCCTTTTTATTAAGTAATTGCCATAATGACGTTATAAATGCCGCTAAAGCCAATGACGATATATGTTAATTTTTGAATATTTTCTGTATCTAAACGATCGACTATTCGATTCGCAAAGAATAAGCCGGTTAATATTCCAATGATTCCAATACCAATCGGCAGAAGATGATTGGACGAAAGTAAACCGTTTGAAATTCGTATAAATGTACTAAATATCGTGATGACAGTAAAGAATGCTTGAATCGTTCCTAAATATTGTTCTTTATCTTCTATTTTAGATAAGAAGTAAATCACCATCAAGGGGCCACCTATATTAAATAACCCATTAAAAATGCCTGAGGTTATTATAAAAATAAATGAAACCATCCGATTTGGTTTATACTGATTTTTATTAAAGAATAAGTAATAAATAGATAATCCGAATAGAAAGAGACCTAATATCAAACTCATAACATCTGCATTTAAATGTTTCGCATAAGAAACCGCCGCATTGGTGGCCAACAAAAATAAAATAGCGGGATAAAAAATTTCTTTATAATTAATGGATTCTCGGTACCGGATAACCATCGCTATACATAAAACAAG
>DATGSY010000175.1:0-4141 GCA_035302125.1 Atopostipes sp. | reverse complement strand
TTCAACATTTGAGTTGTATATTGAATAAACGCCATCAATGTACCGACTTGCAGACTCCCATCCAGGATGAATCCCGTACCAACAAAGACCGCTATCACAATGGTTACACCAACGATAGACCGCATTAAGGGTCTTGACGTTCGTAAAATATTATTGATGCGTTTTGAATAACCGTAATAATTGTAATTGGCTTTTGAAAATTCTTCTTTTTCATAAGCGTTTTGATTAAATGCTCGCGTTACTTTCAGCCCAGTCAGTCGCTGCCGCATTTGTAAATTTATCCGGTCCAATGCTCTTTGCAATCTTGGGAAGTCAGGTAAGACCTTTCGAACAATGATATAGATTACAACGAAAATTAATGGCAAACTCGCCAAAACAATCATCGTTAAACGACGATGGGCTAAAAATGCCATTGTCAAACCACCGATAAATCCAAGCGGCGCTCGTAATAGTGGACGCTGAGCCAATAATGTAAATTGTTCCACAGCATCTACGTCATTGGTCGTTCGGGTAATCAAAGAAGAAATACCAAAAGACTCAGTTTCATCAAAGGTTAAATTGTTGACTTTTTTAAATAATCGATTCCTTAAATCGTGAGAAAAACCCATCGAATTTTTGGCGGAAAAATAAGAAGCCGATGAACGCACAGCAACAGTTAGTAAAGTAACAATAATCATAAGAATACCAATACGCAAAACTGTTTGAACGTCTCCCACAGATACTCCTTCGTTCACAATCCGAGATAATAAATAAGGTAAAATTAACTCACCGATGGCGTTAGCCATTGTGAGAAAGAAAACTAAAATTAGTCCTTTATAATATTTTTTTAAATCATGAAAAGCACTCACTTTTGTTCCCCTTTCTTATGCACTTTGTCAGTCTATCATAACGGATTTAAATATGCTAATACCATGAAAAACTCCATTCTTTTAAGGCTACTTTTGTATTTCAAATAATGGTATTCAAATCCTTGCATTGGTAAACTATACAAAATAAAAAAGGAAGGCTTTTTCATTGGTCGAAGAAAAATCAATTTTTCATCCTAAAGACGACTATTTCATCAAGGATACTCAAGACAATTTATCCACCGTTCCTCAAACGGAAAATGATCAATCGTTTCCACTAATTTTTAATTTTTGGTGATTTGAAATGCGATAATGCACCCAAAAGAAGGATTATTCGAGATTATCTCATTATATTGTGGATGAAAGATAAGAAACAACTACAGGGAGTCGTCAACGAAGAGGTCACGATAAACCAGATTAAGGGTGAAATGCTGGAAGGTATCGATAGCCTTATAGAAATTATCGCTTTAGAAAATGAGATGATCGCCAGTTTAGAACTCATTCAGATCCTTAGCCACGACAAAGAAGGCTCTGCCCATGGCGTGGTCACCTTTGATTCAGGTCACCAAAAGCATTTTGCTGAATTTTACCAATTCGAAAGCACTAAAAAAGAGGCACGTATAAAGTCTATTACACAATAGATAATCGAGTAATTGAAAAATCTCCTTCGTTGTTATTCCACGCTTAGTCTGATAGGATGAATATGTACAAACCTACGAATAGCGCACTTAAAGTGGCTTTCGTACAATAAAAAGGAGGGACTAATTTGCGTTTAAAAGACTATAAAGTCATTTCATTGGTTCATGACGAATTCGATGATTTAGAACTATGGTATCCTGTTATCCGCTTGCGTGAAGAAGGCGCTCAAGTCGACATTGTCGGACCTGAATCAAAAACAACGTATGTTGGAAAAGACGGGGTTCCTGTTGAATCGGATTATGCTTATGACGAGGTTAACCCAGAGGATTATGATGCGGTTATCATTCCTGGTGGATGGGCACCCGATAAAATTCGTCGCTATGATGCAGTGAAAGAGATTGTCAAGCATATGCACGAAAACAACAAAACGATCGGTCAAATTTGTCATGCCGGTTGGGTAACGATTTCTGCAGATGTTTTAGAAGGCAAAACAGTGACAAGTACTCCAGGAATTAAAGATGATATGACAAATGCTGGAGCAACTTGGGTCGATGAACCAGTTGTTACAGATGGACAGCTCGTTTCAAGTCGAAGACCACCTGATTTACCAGAATATCTACCTGAACTGATTAAAGTCATGGAAAAATATCATCGTTAAAAAGTGAATATTCTATAAAATCACACCCTCACTCTCGAAATTGAAGTTCGATCATGAGGGTGTCTTTTATTCTTCCAAGTAAGATGCATTTGAAAGAATCTACTTAAGGATATTTCATCTTTACTTGTGATTTTTGTAAAACAAAGTAAATAAATACTTTCTTCAGAGGAAAATAATTTCTTTATTTTCGAATTCATTGAAATCAAATTTTAATTTACGAATTTTGAGGTTTTTTCTTCAATCATTCTTTTACTTCTTCATCCATCCTCTCGTCTTTCTGTTTTTTCATTTCTTCCTGATAACCCTCAAGCTATCATCACCATTTTATTATTATATCAGCTATATAGAGTTATAATTACTCAATAATATCTGTTTTATTGACTTCTTGTGAACATTATTACAAATAAAGCTAGCTATTTATCGCAAAGTATATTACAATGATTTTGTGAAATTATTAACAAAAAGGAGAAAAAGAGATGAATAGGTTGAAAAAATTGGGACTAACATCCTTGAGTGTTTTAATGCTCATGGGAGGTTGTGCAGGAGATAATGAGAGTGTAAGTGAAGGTAGCAGGTTTTCTCCTGGAACTTATGAAGCAAGCGCTGAAGGTTACGGCGGCACATTGACCATTGAAACAACTTTCACAGAAAGCGAAATTGAAACGATTGAAGTAGTGGAAATGAGTGAAACAGCTGGAATTGGAGATAATGCAATTGAGACTCTAACTAGTGAAACATTAGACAATCAATCATTACCTACTGATGTTGTTTCTGGCGCTACACTTTCAAGTGAGGCATTTATTGAAGCATTAGAAGATACTGTTGCGCAAGCAGATGGCGATGTGGATGCTCTAAGAAACGCTGGAAATAATAATGATCAAGAAGCAGAAGCTATTGAAATGGAAACAGAAGTTCTTGTAGTTGGTGGTGGAGGTGCTGGCCTATCAGCTGCAGTATCTGCCGCACAAGAAGGCGCAGAGGTTATTTTAATTGAAAAAACAGGAGCTCTCGGTGGGAACACTGTTCGTGCTGGCGGCCCATATAACGCTGTAGATCCTGCAAGACAAGAAGCTGTACCAGCTGCGGATCCTTCAAGTATGGAAGCGGCTTATGCTTTGACAGAAGTAGAACCGAAGAACGATCGTCATGCTGAACTTCAAGAAGAATTAAAAGCGGACTTGGAAGCTTATGAAGAAGAAAATCTAGATCATTTATTTGATAGTCTAGCTTTGCATATATTGCAGACATATGATGGCGGAGATTATTTAGGTGATTTAGAATTTATTGAAAAATTAGTGGAAGATTCACTACCTACTTCTGAGTGGATGGCAGATAACGGTGTGGTTTGGACGGATGACATTTCAACAGTTCCTGGCGGTCTATGGCCAAGAGCCCACCTTCCTGAAAATGCTGCGGGTGCTGATTACATTAATGCATTAAGGGAAACAGCTGAAGAGTTAGGCGTTGAAATCTTTTTAAATTCACCAGCAGAAGAACTGATTGTCGAAGATGGTGTAGTTACTGGTGTTGAAGGAACAAGTGACGGTGCTCCAATGACCATTCATGCACAAGCGGTAATTATTGCAACTGGTGGTTTTGCAGCTAACTTAGAAATGCGTCAAGAATATGATGCTAGTTTAATTGAAAGTCTACCTACTACAAACACACCAGCTGCCATGGGTGATGGGATTGTTATGGCTGAAGATGTTGAAGCTGAAGTAGTGGGTATGGAGTACATCCAGTCATTACCATTAGGAAATCCTGCTGATGGTGGGTTGAATGCTTGGGTTGGTGGTTCCGGTGTTGAATACTACTACCAAATCAACCAAGATGGTGTACGTTTCATGGCTGAAGATGGCCGTCGGGATACGATGACTCAAGCCTTATTAGAACAAGAGGATGCCCTCAGTTATGTCATTTCCAGTGCTGAAAATACGATCGAAGTCAATTCAGAAAATGAAACAATCTGGGGAGATGACATTGATGAATTGGTTGAAGA
>DATGSY010000174.1:0-2722 GCA_035302125.1 Atopostipes sp. | reverse complement strand
ATCTGCATTGGTTAGTTTTTCGGCAACTCACTCTTTACTTGTTTTAGCTGAATATCATAAATGGATAAATGAATAGTCAAACCTTTTATTTTTTCGGATGGCTTATTTGCGGATGAGCCATCTTTTTTAATACCTCTGTTTTTAATCATCACTTAATCACCCCTTCCTTGCCTCTTCATTATCATTGATGATCTTTTTCTAAATTCATTTCACGCTCTCTCTTTTTCGCTCTTTGTAATCTCCATTCTTCATAACCTGAAAGAAACACATTATCCAATCTAATATTTCTGACAAACTCTTTTGCTTTTTCTCTATCCACGTGCCTAATAGATGTATAGCGTGTAACGTTAAAATGCTTTTTCAATAATTTCCAATGATGCCTCATTGCATAACCTGCCAACTCCCTTATTTCAGCTCCATAATCGTCATCGTTGTTGAAATACTCCTTTGCAATTGCATACGATTTTTTGGAAACTATTGACTGGAGCTCCTTTTGATCTTCGTGTTCGATATAAACCCTATCCCTTATCTCATCCACCATATCTTTAACTTCCACATATTTTTCGTTCATATTGCTTTCAATTTCTTCAATTCTTTCAATGACTTGAATAAGTGCATTAGCCTGTTCGTTCTGTCTTTTAAGATTAAACTTAATTGCTTCCATTTGATTAATAGCCATTAGTTAACCTCTCCTTTTTAAACTTGTATTCTCCCTCTTAAAGCAATCTCCATTTGGCTAGTGAACTCCTTTAGCTCCTCAACACTTTGGTACAGTTTATCTTTTGTCGATTTACTTGAAGTTGCAATTGCACCTTTCATAAAAGCGGTAATAGCAACCTCCTTTAAAAAACGATCTACTTTTATTTTGAATTCCAACACATTCTTCTCAGCTTCCCATTCTAGTTTTTTTCGTTCTCTTTCAGCTTCATCTTCATTGAAGTCATCAGTGTCGATCTGTTCTTTTTTTAATTCATTTAATTGACGATTGACAAATTCTAATTGCCTTTTGGTCGCTTCCAACTCATCTTTTATGTGATCAGGAACGACTTCTTTTGTTCGTTCGATTATTTCAGGTTCTTTACTTTCCGCTTCCTCTAATTTCTTTAAAGCGATTTCTTCTGACTTTTTTGCTTGTTCGGCTTGAGCTTCAGCTTGTTGTTTGGCTTGTTGGGCTTGTTTTAATTTACGTTCCATTTCTTTGTATTCTTTATGGGTTCTTATGTCACCATCAAATACTGCTTGGTTAACCTCTTCTTTAGCGGAAGGTTTCGACATTTCGTAAGTCAAAGTCAATGGAAGTTCTTCGATTTTTACTCTTGTTTGCTCGTCCAAACTTTGGACTAGCTCGTAACGATTGATTAAGTTGTATACAGTCTGCTTTTTGTATCCTTTTGAAGTGAACCACCTCTCGAAAATACCGTCATATTGATTTTTACCCGCTAATTTTACTTGAGCTTCTTTTAACTCCTTGCCCAGCAACGTGTATGCGTTTCCTACTATTTCACTCATGTTTCTTTCTTTTTCTTTCAAAAAATCAGCGGTATCTTTATCTAATATCGAGTAATCAAATTCGCCTATTTGTGTTTCGTTCATTGCTCCCCTCCTACTCTGCTATCCGTTCCCGAATGGGAACATTATGGATAAAAAAATTTGCCACTTCACTTTCTGGTATCCCTAATCTATTTAAAATAATAGAGAACTCATCGACACTTATCTTAACATCTCCACTTTCCCTCTTTACATATGAGGAACGATTCAACCCTAATGCATCAGCCATTTCTTGCTGTGTAATTCGACGTGACATTCTTTCATACCTTAATTTCTGTAAGTTGAATTCCATCCCCTCACCTCCTGTCAACTATAACTCTACCAAACTCGTTCCCGTTTGTCAACAATAAAATACATAATTTGTGATAAAGTTGTTATTTGGGAACTTTTTTGATAGTATATTAAATAGAAGGAGGTGAAAACAATGCATTCATCAAAAGAAATTATAAGGTTAATTAAAAAAATAAGAAATGAAAAGAAAATGTCGTTGGATACGTTGTCTAAAAAGGTTGGAATGGCAAAGTCTTCGCTGTCGAGATATGAAAACGAAGAAAGGAAATTTCCTATTAATGATGTAGGTAAATTCGCAAAAGCCCTAAATACACCTATTGAATACCTGTTAGGTTTAGATGAAGGTAATAGCGCACTTTCGTTTGAATACAATTATTATCCAACATCAATAAGTGCAGGCATACCACTTGAAGTTGATGGCATAACACCAGATGACGTGGAGAAAATAACGCTACCGGATACTATTATGGGACGATGGGCTGGAAACAAAGACATTTACATAACTAAAGTAAATGGAGATAGTATGAATAACATCATGCCGGACGGAACTTTAATTGCGGTTAAACCTGTTGAGTTATATGAATTAAAAAATGATGACATTGTCGTTTTTTCAACCAACGGAGAGTATGGAGTAAAACATTTTGTGAAAACACCAGATAAATTAATATTTAAACCTGATTCAACAGATCCTACGTATGCTGATACAGTCATTCATTTATCCGATATTGATGAACTGAAAATAAAAGGGAAAGTAGTCATGTGGATTGTTACAGCTGATTGATATTTAACGTTAAACATTAATCACGGAGGGCTAGCTACCCTCCATTTTTTTAAAAAAAGAGGTGAGAATATGAGAGTAGCTAATTATTATCGTGTATCGACA
>DATGSY010000173.1:0-6381 GCA_035302125.1 Atopostipes sp. | reverse complement strand
GGCATGTCTTCTACCGATGCGGTCCAGCATGAAAGACCATATCTTCACGGACAGGTTCTAAAACATACTCCTCTAACTCTTCATGCCAATTCTCAGGCGTGCTAAGAAGCCACTCAATCTCAGGTTCTGGGTAAGACATTTTCAAAATCGCATCTTGGTTGCGTAGAGACAGCAACAGAGCATTTTCATTTTCTAATTTATAGACGGTATTGATATGCGCCCAATCACCAACATCTTCGTTATGTCCGGCATACTCTTCAGAGATTTCATCCGGGAATAAATCTTTAAAGTTCACCCGATGGACGACTTCGCCCGTTTCACGATCAAGTTCGACCATCTCGTCTTCTACAAAATTTTCACTGCCATCATGAATCAAGGCTAAGTAATTGTCATTTGGCAAAATAATCGTATCATGGTGCAGCGTTGGACTGTCCACCACATGTTCTAAATCAATCAAAATCGATTGTTCAACTTTTCCAATCATCGTCATTTCAGTAAGATGATCGTAAGTATCTCGACCCTCTTCAATCGTCGCAAGCAAAAGATGTCCGTTATCCAAACGGCTCAGTTGATTGTAAGTTTTTATCGGGGAAACCCTCGAACATCGCCATGATGATCCACAGCTGTTGGATAGTAAGACGATTGGATAAAAGTGAGTCCTTCTGCCATCTAATCGGTTTCAGCCACTTGCACGGTAAAACCAAGCAAATCTTCTGGGAGAGGTGCCGTTTGAAGAGCTAAGGTTGTTTCCATTTCTTCGCCTGACTCTGTCTCTCCAGTTAAAACAACCGTATTTTCTCTATCCGCGTATAAGCCTAGGACTGGAAGATGTACGTCTCCGTCGACACCTGTATAGGTGTGAGAAATCGTTGCATGTTCTGTATCGCCTTCAACCGTTACGGTAACATCCATCGGCTCGTCCGCCTGAAAAGAAACGAGTGCAGATAAAGGAGAGCGTTCATAGGGGTCTATGTGAACGAGAGGTTCTAAAAAAGTATAGTCCCCAGCTTGATATTCGTTGAGGATTTCTTCCTGACGTTCCTCGTGTTGATTTAATAACTCTTCGTTTAGTTGCGTGGTATATTGTGCTTCAACGTCACTTGTATATTCAATACTGTCGTAGTCTACTTCATCCCATATTTCTTGCGATTCCGTTGTGGTAGTATCCGTTTCTGAAGTCGTTTCTTCTTGAGTCGGTTCTTCAGTTCCTTGTTCAGTTTCTTCTGTGCTTCCAGCACATCCGGCAAGAATTAGTGCCCCCACTAAAAATAACTTACCTAGCTCTCGTCTTTTCATCACGATTCCCTCAATTCCTTCTCTTATGAGATTATTCGTTCATTTATACTTTTTATTCTATCATGTCTATATTAACGTTCCAACGGTTATCCGATGTTTATATAGAACTCTTTACAACTGACTAAATAGAAGAAAATCATGACGATATTCTCTTATTGACCACTGAATGAATAACTAATCTATAAACAAAAAGCCCTAAAACAACTTAAAAGTCATTTTAGAGCTTTGAAATTATTCTTATTCGGCCGCTTGATAATCAATCCCGTGTTCTCTTACGAGTTCCGCTTCTTCTTCTGGAATATTATATACAAGCTGGGCTTCAATGACATGATGACCTGTAATCTTTTTCGTTTCATCCGATATATACTCTAAATAGTCAAAAACATCGTGCACGTTGCCCATCAAGAAAGTTGTGTAATATTGTGTGCCTTGATAGATTCCACGGTCTTTTGCTTCATCGACAATTTTATAAATCGTGTCATTATAATCTGTAACACCCATTGGGTAGAGTTGAAATTTACCAATAATATCAAAATCTTTTTCACGGCTTTTTGTATCATTGATTCGCTCGCCGCTTAAATGTTTATAATCGGCTGCATCCGCATCACTTCCGCACCCTTGCGAAATGGTCATCGTTGTTTTTCCATGCACACCTTCACGATACGTGTGGACAAAGCCCGCTTTTACTGCATCAAATATCGCAGATTTCTCTCCACGGTAAACGGTAGATGTGGCGTCTGTTTTACTCCAGACATTCGAGGTATCAATTTCATCCAAAGCAGATAAAATAATCTCGGCAAAATTGTCGGTTTGCGGATCTAAACTAAATCGAATCCCTGCAAAATTTTGTTCTTGTGTTTCTTTAGCCATTAAAAAAACTCCTCCTAAAATTTTTGATAATCCTAGAACGAGTACTTGAATATAATCTCCCTACGCAATCATAACATTGATCAGGTTTACGGATCTGCTTCTCGCACTCTCAGCCTCCTTGATGAGGCTCTCCGGATTATCATATGTATTATTCATTTGTAGCTTCATTGTAACAGGGAGCGTCTAACGGTACAAGGCCTATTGGAAACCTTCACAATTCTTTCAAATTCACTAGAAAGATACTGTAAAGACTAAAAAAGGAACGCACTATTTTGTGCATTCCTTTTTCATCTTTATCTTTTCTTTTTGATTAAATAGAAGCCTATCCCTAACACTGCGAGTCCCGCCACAATCTGTGGAAAAGGGGCATTTGTTGTTGGTGCAATCGCAATCAACAAAAAGCCAATCGCCAATAAAAAGGAACTCCATGCATTTCCTTTTTGCATCTTAGTTCGCTTCTTCCGCTGTATTTTCATCGGTTACATGATTATCTGTTGTTTCCGTTTTAATTTTGTTTGCTGAAATGACAAACGGTGCATATATCGCAAACGCCACACCAATATTTAATAGTGAAACTAAAGCGGCACGGAAGCTACCACCTGTTGCTAGATAAGCATACAATCCAGGAGGTGTAATCCAAGGAACCGTAATGTAGACCGGTGGAATAAAGCCAACCGCTGTTAAAATATAAGCAATCGCTGCTGTTACTGGCGGTACAATTAACCAAGGGATTAAGAACGTTGGGCTTAATACAATCGGCATACCAAAGATGACAGGTTCGTTAATATTGAAAATACCCATTGGTGCGGATAATTTGGCAATCGTTCTGTGGTCTTCTCGCTTAGAGAAAACAAAGATTGCAATAATTAAAGCAATCGTCGCACCTGAACCACCCATTTGTGCATAAGCATCAAATGATCCTCGTGTCCAAAGCCAAGGAAGTTGTGAAATATCTTGAGTCGCTTCATAAACAGCTGTGTTCTCTGTTAAGGCTGGTAAATAAACACCTTCCATAATTGGCGCAAGCACGTTGTGTCCATGCATACCAAAGAACCAGAGTAACTGAATCAAGAAAGTGATAATAATGACCGATCCAAGTCCTTGCGATAAACCTAATAAAGGAATCTGAATATACGTTGAAATCAAGTCACTTAAGGACTGTCCTGAAATTGCGACGGCCAAGTAACCAATTAATCCTGAAGTGTATATTGCAATTGTTCCTGGAATAATAGAAGCAAATGCTCGAATAACTGCTGGCGGAACACCTTCAGGCAATGTAATAATGACTTCCTTATTCATTAAGTAGCTATAAATCATGGATGAAATAAGTCCAATAATTAAAGCAGTAAATAGACCGGTCGCACCAATATATCCCACATCAATAGCTCCCCATTGAGAAGTGACTAAGGATAAGGTTTCACCGTCTTGGACGAGGCCTAAACCAGCTTCAGTCATCGCTTCAGCTGTTGTGCCATCCACTCCTGTAATATCTGTTGTAATTTCAAGGGTTTGTGGAAGGGTTGCGATAAATGAAGCCAGTGCAACTAAACCTCCACCTAGACGATCTACTTCATAAGATTTAGCAATGTTATAGCCTAATGCAAACGCAAAGAACACCGCTAATATAGCAATCGTTCCAAAGTTCACGAAACCATTTATTTCAATTAACGGACTCACTGTTTCTACAAATCCGTCCCAACCTAAACTTGTTGGAATATCTCTAAAAAAGACATTCAGTAATACGGCAATGGAGCCCGCCATTGTGATAGGCATTAATGAAATAAATGCATCACGTATAGCGACTAAGTGTCTTTGTGTGGCGAATTTTTGTGCAAATTCCATAAATTTTTCTTGTGCATTTTCTTTAAATGACATGCTCTTTCATCTCCTGTTTCTCGCTTTTTTTCGCTTCCTTATATATAAAATCCAGATTCTGTTCCATCGTTTTTTGGAATTTTCGCTTCATAAAAAAATAAAGCATATAATAATTCATTTTAGAAAAGATATCAGAAAATTCCGTAGTTTCAACATACGTTACTTTTGTTTGTTCCTCCGAGATTTCGGTTAACTCATAACGCATCATCGTTTTTCCACGATTGGAATGAACAGCTGTTTCATATAAATTAGGAGCCTTAAACTGTTGTAAAATGACTTTTGATTGTTGTTCCTTATTTTTCCCAAAAGAAACAACATATTCAAGGCCACTTTGGATGTCTGTATCCAAAAGTGGCTCCCCTGAATGTTCTTCGTAACTGGTTTTAAATGAATTCACAATAACGGAAAACAGAGAATCAGAAGTCAGTGGATATGTTTTAGTGATTTCCATTTCTTTCACCTCTGTTCTATTGAATTAGAATCCGTTGTTTTCGCTTAATTCTTTGAACCAGTGACCTGATTTTTTAATCGTACGTTCTTCGGTCTCTAAATCCAGTTCAACTAATCCATAACGATTTTTGTAGGCATTTAACCAAGACCAGCAGTCGATAAATGTCCATAGCATATACCCATGACAGTTGGCACCATCTTCAATCGCACGATGCAATTCTTTCAAATGCCCTTTAATGTACTCAATACGGTAATCATCTTGAATCATTCCATCTTCGCGATACTGCTCTTCTCCTTCAACACCCATCCCATTCTCTGTAAGGATCCAATCGATATTGCCATACTCATCTTTGATCATCATTGAAAGATCGTAAATTCCTTTTTCGTAAATCTCCCATCCACGATAAGGATTCATTTTCTTCCCTGGCATATCATAAGGTTCATAGTAGTATCCTGGTAAGAACGGTCCTTCAGGATTCCACATATATTGTGGGGCTTTCACTCGAAGCGGCTGGTAGTAGTTCACGCCTAAGAAATCAACGGTATTTTCTTTGATGATTTGTAATTCTTCTTCTGTGTAGGTAGGCATTAAATCATGTTTTTTAATGATTTCTACTAATTCTTCTGGATATTCACCTTTCACTGATGGATCTAAGAAACTTTTTGCGGTAAATAATTCTGCTACACGAGCTGCTTTTTGGTCAGCTGGATGATCGCTTCTTGGGTATGCCGGCGTTAAGTTTAAAATAATACTAATTTTCTTATCCGGATTCACTTCACGTAAAGCACGAACAGCCCTCGAACTGGCCAATTGTGTATAGTAAGCGACTTGGACCGCAGCTTTTGCGTCTACTTTCATCGGATAATGGTATTGGTTTAAGTATCCGCATTCCACATGAACAATCGGCTCGTTGAAAGTCACCCAAGCATCGACATATTCATCAAATAACTCAAATGCTGTTCTTGCGTAATTTTCAAACGCTTCAACGGTTTCTTTGGATTCCCAGCCGCCAATTTTTTGGAGTTCCATCGGCATATCGAAATGGTATAAATTAACCATCACTTTGATGCCTTTTTCTTTTACGCGTTTAAATACGTCACGATAAAACTCAACCGCTTCTCCATTCACTTCGCCCGTCCCATTTGGAATTAAGCGAGCCCATTGAATCGACGTACGAAAAGCATTCTGCCCTGTCTTTTCTAAGTATTCAATATCTTCTTTATAATTTTCGTAAAAGCCAGACGCTTTTGCGGGACCAATTTCATTATGGAACTTTTCTGGTTCAATACTGTACCAGTAGTCCCAAATATTTTCGCCCTTGCCGTCTCCTTCTACGCGACCTTCACTTTGAGGTCCTGATGTAGATGTTCCCCATAAAAAGTCCTTTGGAAACTTAATCATTCATCTCTCTCCTTTAAACATTGTAAGTACTTACGAATAGTATTATAACGTTTACACAGCAAAAGAAAACTCGAGATCGGGTGTATGTAAACCTTTTAGTTTACAAAGAAAATCTCTAAATAAACAGACATCCTGTGTTATAATAGGAGGAGTGATTCATTTTGAATTCGTTTGAAACGAGGGAGAATATGTTACTGCATAGAAGAATTTATCATGAGTTAAAAGACTTCATTACGAGTGGGGATTTGAAACCTGGAGAAAAACTGCCGAAACAAGATGTCATCTCCAAGACATTCGATACCAGTCGGGTGACAGTCCAAAAAGCCATCAATCTATTAAAAGCCGAAGATTTGGTTTACACAGTTAAAGGACAAGGAACTTTCGTCACAGAAACCGTTGACCGTTCGAGTCTACTCGATAGTAATATTGATGAATATTTTGGCTTCTCGACAAATTATAAAAAACAAGAATCCATCCAAAACGAAGTG
>DATGSY010000172.1:0-3435 GCA_035302125.1 Atopostipes sp. | reverse complement strand
CAAGCAGCTCCTGCTGGACAAAATCTTCACATTGTAGAAACGCTTGAACCACTGAAAAAAGATGAAGTCTACAAACTTGAAGTGAATCAAGCAAGACGTTTAGTGATTCAAAGAAATCATACGGCGACACATTTATTGCATCAAGCTTTAAAAGATGTAGTCGGTGATCATGTCAGTCAAGCCGGTTCATTAGTCGCACCTGATCATTTGCGATTCGACTTCACGCATCTTGAACAAGTGACTGAAGAGCAATTAAATGAAATTGAAAATATAGTGAATGAGAAGATTTGGCAAGCAACCCCAATTCAAACAACAGTGACTTCTATTGACGAAGCTCGTGAAATGGGTGCGATCGCTTTATTTGGAGAAAAGTATGGTGACATTGTTCGTGTTGTATCTATTGATGACTATTCCATTGAGCTTTGTGGGGGAACGCACGTCAAAAACACGGCAGACATTGGACTATTCAAAATCACTACAGAATCAGGTATCGGTGCTGGAGTCCGTCGAATTGTTGCTTTAACGAGCGAGGGAGCTTTAGAGTGGATGGATGATCAGCTAGAAGTTCTTTCTAAAGTTGCCAAACAAACTAAAGCGCAAACGGTTGATCAAGTGCCAGAGCGTGTAGAAAACCTCTATGCTGAAATTAAAGAATTGAAACGTGAGAATGAATCCCTTTATGCGAAGTTATCCAATGCTCAAGCGGGTGACATTTTCGATAATGTTCAAACAGTAGGCGAATATACACTCATCACCGAGCAGGTTGAAGCAAAAGACATGAATCAATTACGTCAATTGGCGGATAAATGGAAAGCAAAAAATCCGTCAGACGTTCTAGTCTTAGCTTTGGCTGCAGACGGTAAAGTCAATATGTTGGCAGCGATGAGTGAAAAAGCTCTAGCTGCTGGTTTAAAAGCTGGCGATTTAATTAAAGAAATTGCGCCTAAAGTCGGCGGCGGCGGCGGTGGACGTCCCGATATGGCTCAAGCAGGTGGAAAAAATCCAGATGGCATAAAGGATGCTTTCGATGCTGCAAAAGAATGGTTAGAAAATGAAGAATGAACGAAAAAGTGATAAAATAAACCTAGAGACTTTCAATAATCATTGAAGAAAACTCTGCTTTTAGGTAAGATAAGTGAGAGAAAAAGAAAAGGAACAGATGGGGGACTTTCAATGAGTAATGAAGAACGCACGGTCCGCTTTAATGGAAAAAGTGGCGATTTAAATAATGTATCCAACATGCTTCATACCGTATATCAAGCGTTAGAAGAAAAGGAATATAACCCAATTAACCAGATCGTAGGTTATCTATTATCTGGTGACCCAGCTTATATTCCAAGACATAACGATGCTAGAAACTTAATTCGTCGATTTGAACGAGATGAGATTCTAGAAGAATTGTTAAAAAATTATTTGGAGAGCGAAGAGAAGTGACAAGGATCTTAGGGCTAGACGTCGGCACCAAAACGGTTGGTGTCGCGGTTAGCGATCCATTTGGTTGGACTGCACAAGGGTTAGAGATCATCTCTATTAACGAAGCGAAAGAAGAATTTGGACTAGATCGCTTAGGGGAAATCATCGCGGAGTATGAAGTTGATAAAATCGTGATTGGATTACCTAAAAATATGGATGGTACTTTGGGTGAACGTGCAGAAGCTTCAAAAAATTATGGAGAACTGGTCATTGAGGCCTTTGAGTTACCTGTCATTTATGAAGATGAGCGCCTAACTACTGCTCAAGCCAACCGAATGATGATTGAAGAGGGCGATGTATCCCGCCGAAAAAGGAAACAAGTCATTGATAAAATCGCTGCGATGATGATTTTACAAAATTATTTAGATAGAGAAGCCAAGATGAAGGAGGGTCACGATGAGCGATAATCATTCTCATGACCAGAATCATGAACAAGATTTGAGTCAAGAATACATTACTTTAGTCGATGAAGAAGGAAACGAAGAATTGTATCAAATTCTGTTAACTTTTGAATCTGAGAATTTTGATAAAAGTTATGTACTTGTTTATCCAACAAGTACAGAAAATGATGAAGACGTTGAAATATTTGCCTTTTCATACCAGGAATCGGAGGGTGGTCTTGAAGGAGAACTTGAAGACATTCAAACCGAAGAAGAATGGGACATGATTGAAGAAGTATTAGGTGCCTTTATGGAAGAAGAGGAAGAATAGTTTAACAAAACTCGCGAACAGCGAGTTTTTTCTTATGGGAATTCTCTTTTTTATGTTAAATTATTCAGGTATAATACTAAATAGTATATTTAAAGGACTGAAAATACTTGAACGAGAGACAAAAAAATAAAACGGTACGTAAAATTGTGACGAGTGTTATCATTATTTTCTTACTAGCAATAGGGATTCTTGCTTTTACTGGCTATCGTTATATGCAAAATGGCCTTCATCCAGTGGATACTGGCAGCGAAGAAGTCGTGGAAGTTGAAATCCCAACCGGATCTACGCGACGTGATATTGCCGAGATTTTAGAAGAAAATGATTTAATCAATAGTTCTTTAGTTTTTGATTTTTACGTTCGTTTTCATGAAGAAAGTGATTTTCAAGCAGGAACTTACTTGATGTCTCCTTCAATGTCTGTTGAAGAAATCGTTGAGTATTTAAATGAAGGTGGAACACCTATCATGGAACAGCCGGTGGCTACAATCACTATACCAGAAGGCATTCATATAGAAGACATTGCGGAGCGTTTTGAAGAAGATACTGAATTTTCAAATGAAGCCTTTACGGAATTAATTGAGGATGCAGAATTTATTGAGCGAATGGGCGATAAATACCCAGAACTTTTGACGGATGCTTTGAATGCTGAAGAGACCCGTTATACATTGGAAGGTTATTTGTTTCCTGCAACCTATGATATATTTGAAGACACTTCATTAGAAGAAATCGTCGACCAAATGATTGGCCGTATGGATCAAGCAGTGCAACCCCATGCAGAAGCCATTAGTGAAATGGAGTTAAATGTCCACGAAGTTTTGACATTAGCTTCTCATATTGAAAGAGAAGGCGTTTCTGACGAAGATCGTCAACTGATTTCTGGTGTATTTCATAATCGTTTAGATGTAGGAATGCCTCTCCAAACCGATCCAAGTGTAAGCTACGCGCTTGGAGAACATCGTGAATTAACCACTTATGATGATTTGGAAGTGGATTCTCCTTATAATACTTACATGTATGCAGGAGTAGGTGCTGGTCCAATTGCCAGCCCTTCAGAAGAAGCTATCTATGCGAGTATTCATCCAGAAGAAACTGATTATATGTACTTTTTGGCAAATATTCATACAGGAGAAATTTATTACTCAGAAACTTATGAAGAACATCTTCAATTACAAAATGAACATATAGGAAATTAAATAGTCAAAAAGCATTGAAAGATTCTTTTCAATGCTTTTCTAATGAATGAAAAGAAAG
>DATGSY010000171.1:0-4037 GCA_035302125.1 Atopostipes sp. | reverse complement strand
CCATATATTGATTTACAACCACACTATCAACTGTTTATTACAGGAATTGTACTCATCATCGCTGTGTATTTTGACGTACGCAGTAGACGAAAAGATTAGGAGTAAGTGTTATATTCCATATAGATATACTTTTATTAAAAGGGAGGAAATGAAATGTTTAAAAGTATGAAGAAAGGCTTACTGTTTTTCATGTTGGTATTAGTTATAGGAGTACTTGCCGCTTGTGGTGGAGATGATACGTCCAGTGGAGATGGGGACGAAGGTGATGGTGCAGACGCAGCAGAATCAGGCGATAAAAAGGTAGAGATTGTTGCAAAAGGTTTCCAACACGACTTCTGGGTTGCGGTGAAAGATGGAGCAGAAGAAGCAGCCGAAGAACATGGAGTATCGATTAACTTTGTAGGACCAAAAAATGAATCTGCAATTTCAGAACAAGTTGAAATGATTACAAATGCGGTAAACAAAGATCCAGATGCGATAGCTTTAGCAGCATTAGATACGAGCGCAGCATTAGGGGCAATAGAACAAGCAATGGATAAAAGCATTCCAATTATTGGTTTCGACTCGGGTGTACCTGATGCACCAGAAGGCGCAATTGCAGCAAACGCTTCAACAGATAACTATGCAGCTGGTGAATTAGCAGCAGAAGAAACATACCCTGCAATTGAAGATCAAATTAAAGATGCAGATGGTGATATTCGTATCGGTGTGTTAGCTCAAGAAGTAAACTCCATGTCGATTACAGAACGTACAGTAGGTTTCATCGATAAAATGGTTGAACTAGTTGATGGTGAACTTGGCGAAGGTTCTGCAGCAGTATTTGGACATGAAAAATTAGCGAATGACGTTTCTGAAGATGATGCAGCTGTGTTAATTGAAACAAGAGTGCCAGCTGAAGTATCTGACTCAGCAGGGCAAACAGAAGCTCAAACATTACTGAATAAAGATGATTTAGTTGCTATTTATGGTTCAAATGAATTCGCAGCGAAATCAATCATTAATGCAGATAATGCAATTTCAGGTGGAAAAATTGGCCCAGATAAAGTAGTTGCTGTAGGTTTTGACTCTGGTGCACTTCAGATTGATGCAATTGTAGAAGAACGATTCTATGGTTCAGTCACCCAAGACCCGATTGCAATTGGGTTTAATGCAGTGGAATTAGCGGTTAAAGCATCAGATGGAGAAGATGTATCAGATGTAGATACAGGTGCAAAATGGTATAACGCAGATAATATTGAAGATGATGATATTCAAGCTATTATTTATGAATAAGATGAGCTACTTTATTAGTTAATAGATAGAGATGAAATAGTGTAAATTAGAATCAATTTTATAAATGGAATTTATATCAAAAACACGAACGATGGATGACTAAATTCAGTAATCATTGGTCTTTTAAAACCCATCTAGTTGACTGAAGCGAAAGACGACTGACTCCTGCGGGAAAAGCATGAGCCTTGAGATCCCGCAGCTCGAGAAGCGAGCGATGTGGCTCAAGCAGCCCTAAGGAAAGCAGTCGTCTGGGGCTTGAGCGTAAATGCTCGCCCCACTGAGAAGATTTGTAGTGCAAGTCAATGGGATATGCTCCTTTACTTAATGTCCGTGTTTTTAGAACTTAATTTAGAATTATGAAATTGATTCATTTGTATGAAACATATTGGCTCATCCATGATTCATAGATGAGCCAATATATCTTATATTTGATGGAGGCGATAAGATGACTAAATTACCTAAAGTAGGAATCCGACCAACGATTGATGGTAGACAACGTGGTGTAAGAGAATCATTAGAAGAACAAACGATGAAAATGGCACAAAATGTGGCGGAGTTAATCGAAGGAACGTTACATTATCCCAATGGTGAACCTGTTCAATGTGTCATTGCTGATTCAACGATCGGTGGGGTAAAAGAAGCGGCCGACTGTAAAGAAAAATTCAAATACGAAAATGTTGGGTTAACGATTACGGTCACACCTTGTTGGTGTTATGGCATGGAAACGATGGATTTAGATAGTCAAATCCCTCACGCTGTATGGGGGTTTAATGGCACAGAAAGACCGGGAGCTGTATATCTTGCAGCGGTTTTAGCAGCATTTGCTCAAAAAGGTATTCCGGCATTTGGTATTTATGGGGAACATGTACAAGAAGCAGATGAAGAAGACATTCCAGAAGAAGTAGTAGAAAAGTTATTGCGATTTACGAAATCTGGATTAGCTGTTGCACAAATGAAAGATAAATCCTATTTATCTATGGGTACTGTTTCTATGGGAATTGCTGGTTCCATCGTGAAAGATGACTTTTTCCAAGAGTATTTAGGCATGCGCAATGAATATATTGATATGACGGAATTTACTCGCCGTCTTAATGAAGAAATTTTTGATAAAGAAGAATTTGAAAAAGCGTTACAATGGACAAAAGAAAATGCAAGAGTTGGATTTGATAAAAACATAGATGAATTGAAATTTACTGAAGAAGAACTTGAAAGTAATTGGGAAACAGTTGTGAAAATGGCAATTATCGGTAGGGATTTAATGGTAGGAAATGAGAAGTTGTCCGAACTTGGTTACGATGAAGAATCGATGGGGCATAATGCTCTAGTCGCTGGATTCCAAGGACAGCGCCAATGGACAGACCATTTCCCTAATGGTGATTATATGGAAACGATTTTAAATAGCTCTTTTGATTGGAATGGAAAACGTGCTCCGTATATTTTGGCAACGGAGAACGATAACAATAATGGTGTATCCATGTTATTTAACTATTTACTGACAAATACTGCACAAATATTTGCTGATGTACGAACATATTGGAGTCCAGAATCGGTAAAGCGAGTAACAGGTTATGAACTTGAAGGACACGCTAAAAATGGTCTCATCCATTTAAAGAACTCTGGTGCATCTGCATTAGATGGGACAGGAGTTCAAACAGAAAATGGAAATGGCAAGCCAGTTATTAAACCATTTTGGGAAGTAACGGATGAAGAAGTAGATTTAATGATGGAACATACAGAGTTTCATCCTGCAGACAAACAGTATTTCCGTGGAGGAGGATTCTCTACTCGCTACTTTACTAAAGGTGGCATGCCGATGACGATGACTAGATTAAATTTTGTCAAAGGTTTAGGTCCAGTATTGCAGATAGCAGAAGGATATTCTGTAGACCTACCTAAAGATGTACATGAAACGATTGATCACCGAACTGATCCGACTTGGCCAACGACATGGTTTGCTCCTAAGTTAACAGGAGAAGGAGCATTTAAGGATGTATATAGTGTGATGGACTTTTGGGGCTCCAACCATGGTGCTATTTCTTATGGCCATATAGGAGCAGACTTACTAACATTTGCTTCCATGTTACGAATTCCTGTAAATATGCATAATGTGGATAGTGCGGATGTGTTCCGTCCACATGTTTGGTCGATGTTTGGAACACAAAATGTGGAATCAGCTGACTTTAGAGCTTGTAGTAACTTTGGTCCTATTTATAAGTAAGATGGTTGAGAAGCTGTCGTCCTTTTTTGACGGCAGCTTTTCACCGATAAAATAACATATGAGAATACTATTTTTTACGAAACAATATGGTTTGACAAACTTCAATATTGGAGTGATCCACATTGATGAATAAATATATCTTTAGCAGGGGATATGCTAGTATTATTGACGCTGCAGACAAGATGTCAAGTGTGAGTGAAGAAGTATTTTATCCAAATCAAGAACATGTGAAAATGTATAACACCTTATACGAAAAATATGAATCTCTATACCATTTATTTGGTAAAGAAAAAAATGTCATGCAACAACTACAAACCATTTGTTCCAAGAGTAAATAACAATAGAGTATCAAGATAGTTTTTCATGAAGTGGACTTATTCTATTCTAAAAATAAAAAAACTGCAAGTAAAAAGGAAGACTTATAATAGGAGGCAATTTAAATGGTACAAAACCGTTGGGAACATCAAGACAACAATTTTGAAACGGGATTAGATGCATTAGTTTATCGCTCTAACCTACTTGGACAAGATCGTTCCATAGCAAATTG
>DATGSY010000170.1:0-6763 GCA_035302125.1 Atopostipes sp. | reverse complement strand
CATAAAATCCTGGTGCTTCTTCATCTAATAAGTAATTTAAAATAACTTTGATTTTATCATATTGATCATCAAAAGCTTCTGGTTTCCCTTCCGCTAAAGCGATGATTTCGTTTGGTCCACCACCTGGCGCTCTACCCAATCCAAGATCTATTCGATCAGGAGCTAAAGTCGTCAGCGTTTTAAAATTCTCGGCGATTTTCAAAGGTGAATAATGCATAATCATTGTTCCACCGGTTCCGAAACGGAGTTTATCCGTTATCGCAGACATATAAGCAGCCATTAATTCAGGAGACGAACTTGCATGATCTTGTGAACCGTGATGTTCTGCAAACCAGTATCTTTTATAATTCATATTTTCTATCTCTGACACAAAGTTTTTAGTCCGCTCATACCCCTCTTCGGGAGTTTCTCCTTTATTCAAGGTAACTAAATCATGTACACCTAACTCCATTTAATTCATCCTTTCAAAAGTCTTATATTCATACTAGCATGTTTGACTTAAAAAGCCCAAGAGAGTATTCATATAACAATTGTTTTTACTCTTCGACTGCTTTCAAAAGAAGGGTCGTATCATTTGCGAATCAATAGGAGGTTTACTATGATTTATAGTGTAAGATTTCATTTTCAAAATCTTAAAAAGGAGATAAATTATTCATGTATAAAGTAGGACTTCTTTACAATAAGCCAAAAGATATTGCCGAAGAAGAAAAAGAACTCGACCCAAGAAGTTATCGTCAACCGGAAATTATTGCGAATCAAATTAAAGAAGCACTAGAAGATAGAGGTCATGAAGTGACGATGATTCCTGCTTCTTTAAATTTATTATCTGATATCAAAGAAGCTGGTGATTTTGACGTCATCTTTAACTCCTGTGTAGGCATCAATAATAAAAAAGAACAAGCAAATATTGTAGGAATGTTGGAATTATTGGAAACACCATTTGTTGGTTCTAAATTAAGAACGCAAGTAACATCTTTAAGTAAGGAATATGCAAAAGCTGCATTCCGAGCCGCTGGCGTTCCTGTTTCCCCATTTCAAACATTTTATTCAGTCGATACACCGTTAGATGAAGATATGGAATTTCCTTTATTCGTTAAACCCGTCAGAGAAGGATCGGCAGTAGGAATCACAAATGAAAGTCTTGTAGAAAACGAAGAAGAATTAAAAGAACAAGTTCAAAGTATCTTGGAAGATTTCGAACAGCCGGCTTTAGTTGAAGGCTATTTACCGGGACGTGAATTTTCTGTAGGTGTTCTAGGTACTGAAAATCCTGAAGTATTACCTATTTTAGAAATTCTTGTACCAGAAGAAGATTATGGTAGTACGATTCAAACGGTGGATGTTAAAGCAGATAACGCTGTTACTCGTGATGTTCCAGCAGATATTTCCGATGATTTGAAAGAAGAGATTGAAGAGTATGTGCTAAAAGCGTACAACGCTTTAGGTTGTTCAGAGTATGCACGTGTAGATGTGAAACTCGATGAGAATGGAACGCCTAATGTGATTGAATTGAATGCTTTACCTGCACTTGAATGGGGTTATGCCCATTACCCTCTTATGGCAGAAGTTGCTGGTTATGACTTTGGAGAGCTAGCCGAAAAATTAATTGAAGAAGCTATTTCAGCTTGGGATAAGAAATCGACCACGAATTCATAAATAGATGTTTTATCAAAGTAAAATACCCAGTCTTTAGTTTTTTCACTAGAGGCTGGGTATTTCTATATCATTTTAATTACGGTCTAAGAAGATTTACATACTTTTTATTAAACATATAATCGACTTCTTTCAAATTGCCGACTGCATAGTCCACAACACTCTCTGACTTCAATGGTTGATCATTTTCATCCACCACTTTAATGGAGCCTTTAATAAGTCTAGTGTTAAAGTGTTTTGCAAATCTATATTCTTCGTCCGTTGTCCATAGATATGGAACTGGAAGGAAACCAGCAACAAATGCTTTATAGAACCCTTCCGGTGAATATGGATCTTCAATATGCGTCTCAATCCCATTAATGATTGTTCGTGCCGACTTAAGCAATTCTTCGGTTCTGGTAGCTACTTCCGTATTTTTGCTCATATCTTCTATTTGACCATTTTTTCTAAGCTTTCTGTATTCTTGTAAAGCATGTTGGGTGATTTGAACACTTTCATCAATAACATCCGGCGTTGCTAAATGAGAGGCTTCTGAATAGCTCACCACATGTATAATTGGTGGACTCATTTCATTGTGAGGATCGATGTCATCCATCAATGCTGTTACTGCGGCCAACTGCATTTTTGCTTCTTCCAAGTCGTTCTTGAAGTAGTCAAGTCCTGCTCTTGGTTGCAGCAATACTTTAAAGTCATCGTCTTCAAGATCTTCTTTCATCAACGTCAACAGTGTTCTTGACTTCGCTAAGTCTTGAATCCCCCAAGTCGCTCTAGGCGTATTCAACATATTTTGCATAATATATGTTTTAATGCCTAGTTTTTTCGCAGCTTTTGCAGCGAGGTAATTGGAAACAACATAAGTTACATCGTCCCCGCCTCTAAAGCCAAAGTGATGAGAAACGTTTGCTTCGAACGGTTTATTTGTAGAAGCAATGTATTTTATTGTTTCAAAGTGCTGCTTGAGATTTTCATATAATCCGTATGGCCCTCTCTCATCTAACTTGTTGAACCACCAGATGGATAAAGCATGCCAACTGATATTAATCGTTTCTTCATGGATTTTCGCTAATTGTGGAATGTTTTTAGTTCCAGCATACGTTCTTAATAATAAAGGTCTGGAAACTTCATAGATCATACGATACTCTTCCTCTGAGTTTATCGGCACTCCCCCACCATTTACACGATCTTCCCAATCTTCCCCAAAATTAGATTGTGTTAATTGAGAAGTTCCGATAGATACAATATCGAGTAACTTTGTATCCGATAAATGCTTCAACCATTGAGCAAACTCATTGACGGATTCCATTCGACTAGCGGTAGAAAAGTAAGGTCCCACATGGGCACGCATCAGAGGTGTAAAAGGTTCGTCTTTCGGTGTGTTTTGTAATCTTTTAACCACTGTATCATCTCTAGTTCCGTATTCTGGATAGTCGGAACGATCTGTAGGAGTGAAATGGACATACTCCCCTTTTTTAATCAACTCTTCTCCAAACTCCATTCGGCGATCATCATAAGAACTTCCTTCCACTAAAAACTGTGGGATTCGTTCTTTAGGCACTTCAAGTTTAGATAAGGTTTCGGTAACAGACTCCCCACCTTTGAAAGTTTTAACCAAACCTCCATGCTCTTTGTCTATAATCTCACATGATCTTGGTAAGCCTCCAAATAAAAGGGTATCTATTGGTCCACCCTGATAAGCTAACATATTGTTGTCTCTAAGTGTTTTCACAAGATAACCCATAATAGATACCGCTACATCTTCATCCAAGCGATAGCTAACGCCAATATTTCGAATATCATTCTTTTTTAACCACTCGAGTAAACGATCTTGGTTGATTTCATAGCGGATGTCATTAAGAATATTCTCAACTTCTTCATCTCCGACTACTACTTCATACCCACAATCTTTTAAAAGCTCGGCAATCGAGTTAACGCCCAAAGTATGCGCGTCTGAATAAGGCTTGATAAATGCAAATCTTTCTTTGACTGAACTACTCACTAATCATCACTCCCATTTAAAAATCTTTCAATATCCATATTGTCTTCTTTAAAAATAGAATTTAAATTTCTACCCTCTTCCCTGAAGTCTCTTTCTAAAAGCGCAGAAGCTAAATCAATGATAATACCTGTGTACTTCATTTCGAGACCTAGATGTTTTCCAGTCGATTCAAGTGGAACCAAACCGTTTGGCACATCTTCAGTAATATAACGGTTATCTAAAGTATTCGGTGCTTCTATTGTAACATATGGCTCTGTATTTTGAATACTTTCATAAAGAGAATCCCCTTCTACTTTATAAACTCTTCTAAGCCAATCTTTTACACTTTCTACTTCTACACCGAGTCGTTTAGAAACTTCTATTCTTTCGGCATCCATCTTTTCTAAGAATTTGGCAATTGAAGGAGAAATTCCCTCTATGTAGTATTTATACGTATGTTTTTTACTTTCTGTCCACCCAGTATTTAATAACAATGGAGTACAATGCAAAACTAATCCTACATTCCCGATTGAAGTTTCAACAAGCGAGTTTGCAGGTGTTAAATGTTTTTGAAGATGTTTAGGAAGCTGCTCCAATATTCGTGCATTTTCTTCTGCAAGAACTGCAGAAAATAGCACATTATTTTTGATTGAAAGAATGTCTACAGCATCTTCACTCGTTTTTCGGCAAGTGTAAACGGCCGTTTGAGTTTCAGCAACGGTTTGCTCATACTCTGAATTAAATTCTTTATATACATCTTTAAATTCTAAAGCTCCAAAGGTTCTTCCAGGACAAAGAAGAATGATTGTTTGTTTCGCTATATTTTTGGCAATTTTTTCAGCTAATTCTTTATGGGCAAACGATGGCGTCGTAATTAAAATTAAATCAGGATTTTTAAGTGCTTCCTTAATATCAGAAGTAACTAGATCGAGTTTAAATTGTCCATCTACTTCTCCATTTGAGTAAATAGTTCGAGAATCCATTAATTTTGAAATATTTTGTTTGTTTCTGTTCCATAAAGTCACATGATGTCCTTCAGCTGCTGCATGGGCTGCCATAGCAAGCCCTGTATTGCCCGCCCCTATAACTGTTATATTCATCTATAACCCTCCTATTTCTTCTAATTATTAAGTAAAATTCCAATTAATTAAATTTAAACAGCGATATATTAAGTTTACGTGAAAGTACATACATTTTGAAATAAATTGTTTATTAAAAGGAACGAGTCTACTGCTTTTTATTCAAATTTTGTTCTTATTCATGCTAAGCTAAAGCAAAGATTAACGAGAAAGTGTGAGTATTATCAAACAGAAAGACTTTATTTCCCACACGGTGAATGAAAAAACAGATTTACTTCCATTCTTATTAAAAGTGATTAATAAAAGTAGAAACTCTGTGAAATCCATCTTAAAACGCGGCCAAGTAATGGTCGATGGCCATATAACAACGCAACATAATTACCCCTTATACGAAGGACAAACGGTTGATATTCTTACAAATAAAGCCTCTAAAAAGTATTCATTATTGGATGGCGTCCAAATTCTTTATGAAGATGATGATTTGATAGGCATCAACAAAGAATCAGGAGTACTCTCCATGGGCTCTAATCAGCCAAACGAACGAAATGCTTATCGACAATTAACGGATTTTGTAAAGTTCGATCATCCTAGTCGTCGGATATTTATTGTGCATCGACTTGACCGGGACACTTCTGGTGTCATGCTCTATGCAAAAAATGAACAAGTAAAAAATGCGTTACAATACAACTGGAATGAAGTAGTGAAAAAAAGATTGTATACTGCTTTAGTTGAAGGTGAAGTTAAAGAAGAAAAAAATACTATATCTTCTTGGTTAAAAGAGACGGATAGCTATCACGTTTATTCTACAACGGATGAACAAGAGGGTAAGCATGCAGTCTCCCATTATAAGAAGGTAAGAGGAAACGACAAGTATACCCTTATAGAAGTAGAACTAGAAACAGGTCGAAAAAATCAAATTCGTGTGCATATGAAAGATATAGGACATCCAATAGTTGGGGATAAAAAATATGGTGCGAAAAGCAATCCAATTAAACGACTGGGATTGCATGCAACAACTTTACAACTTACACATCCAACTTCTAAAGAAATGATGACATTCACTGCACAAGTACCGAATTCTTTTAAAGATTTACTATAATTCATTATAACCTAAAAAGCGCACTTCTAGCTATTGAAAGCCTAGAAGTGCGCAAGTTTCTCTATAAAACAAGAATGACCACTTGTCATGATTTATCTTTAATCAAATTTTCTAAAGACGTAAACGATTTTTCCTAAAATTTCAATTTCTTTAAACTGTTCGGGTGTATATACAAATGTCTCAAATCCTTTTAAGTGAGAATAAGGTTCGAGATAGATCATTGAATCGGTTTTTCTATAGTATAAAATCCGGTGTCCATCATTTATCTTAATCAAAAGGATGTCTCCAGTTTCAAGACTCCCTTCATCTATTTGTCTAAAATCTAAAATGACAATATTATCTCCGTTATTCATCATGCGATTAAATGAATCTGTTCGAACTCTTGTCACAAAATAATTCTCACTTGGTTCAGTTAATACATACTGCGGTACTTCTATTTGTGGGAAATCATCCCTATTCAGATTAAAACCAGAATTATTTAATGGAAGATCTTCTAATGAATCAAAAACATTGACCTTAACGGTTGTAGTAATGTCATCCGAAGAATAATCGGTTGGAACATCTTCCAACCCTAAAAGATAATCCGTTGAGACTTCGAAATAAATCGCTAATTTCTTTAA
Source organism: Atopostipes sp. (assembly GCA_035302125.1). Lineage (GTDB taxonomy): Bacteria > Bacillota > Bacilli > Lactobacillales > Carnobacteriaceae_A > Atopostipes. The sequence continues at coordinate 337 of DATGSY010000170.1, read as the reverse complement.
TTCATTTGCAGGCGGCAATGTTTTATCTGCTTCCCATTTAGAAACAGTGGTATAGGTTTTATACCCTAAATCATTCGCTAGTTCTATTTGGCTTTTGTCTCTTTGTGTTCGTAACAGTCGGATTCTCTCTCCTGATGTGATCATCTCATCATTCCTTTCTTATGAACTAACGAATTAATTGAGAAATAATTGTTAGTCCTGAATAATTCATAGTTTTTCCATCAATAGCAGCAAACAGTGATTTTGCAACCTTTGGTTTCAGTCCCTTCATCACCCATTGGGTGATGAAAAAAGAACCCCTTTCTGATATGGTTAATTCACTACAACCAACCAAAAG
>DATGSY010000169.1:0-2830 GCA_035302125.1 Atopostipes sp. | reverse complement strand
CCCTCTAAATTATTGAGTTCAGTTTGTAGCTCTTCTCTTTGTTGAACAAGCGCTTGTTCTTGTGCATTTAAATTATTGAGCTCTTCTTGAAGTTGGGCTTCGTTTTGCTCGATTTCATGACGTGCATTCGCTGTTTCATTTTTAAGTTCTGCTCGTCCTTCTTCAACTTCTGCCCATCCCTCATCGAGTTCTGTTCGGGCATCATCAAGTTCCACTTTTGCATCAGCTAACTCTTGTTCGCCTTCTTCAGTTTCTGCCCAACCGTCATCAATTTCTTTTTGAATTTCATTTTTAATTTCTTCCGTTCGTCGAGTTTCTAGTTGTGTTAAACGTTCTTCTAATGCTGTCTTTTTCTGTTCGATCTCCGCATCATATTCTTCTGAATAAGCTTCGTCGTTATCAGTGCCATCCACTGTAAGATAAGCTTCACTTTGAAGCTCTGTATCGTAATCTTCTTCAGGGATTACACCAAATCCATTTAGCGTTCCACTTCCCATCGTCGTGTTCCCCCGAGAAGGGAGTTCAATAAATAGGGGACTGTGAACAAAACCGACAACTTCAAAGGTTTGCTGATGGAGATTTTTTTCGGGTTCGCCGACATCTTCGCCGTTTTTTAGGGTGATGGTTTCACCAATGTTTACATCGGAGAGAAAACCTTCGTTAGCATCAAGCGCAATTTCACCAGAAACTTCTGGGAGACGTCCATCAACAACATAATAATCATTGATCTTTTGTCCGTCTTCTAAATCATAGCTGTATAAGCGAATGGTTTCAGAAGAATTTTCAAGGACAAAATCATTGGCTGAGTGACTCTGAATGGTATAGCCGGAAAAATTATTTAGATCTGTTAAATCTTCATCGGTGAGTCCATAAGTAGACAGTACGCGAAAGTCCATTAGATGATGATCTGAAAAGTATTCATCCGCTGTTTTCATCATATTTGGACCAGTAGCACTTAAACCGACATAAAAACCGACCCCTAAAAAGATGATAATTAAAATGGCAAGAAATCGCATCACGGAATGGGAAAGCTCGCGGAAGGTGTCCTTCCAAATAGCTTTATACTGCATAATTGACCTCCTCTTGTAAAAAGTATTGTCTTACCATTCAATATCAGCAATTGGTGTTGGGTGTTCATTGTATTCATTCGTTAACACTTTCGCGTCACTAATATCAATGACCCGATCCGCCATGGGGGTTAATGCTCGGTTATGAGTAATGACTAAAACAGTCGCATTGTACAGTTCCTTTGATTCGTACAAAAGGGATAAGACTTGTTTCCCTGTTTGATAATCGAGTGCGCCAGTCGGCTCATCACATAAAAGTAGCTTCGGTTTTTTAACGAGTGCTCGAGCGATCGCTACTCGTTGTTGTTCGCCTCCTGAAAGTTGCGCCGGAAAGTTGTTTATTCGGTGGCCTAGACCTACTGCTTCAACCACTTCTTCTGGATTTAAAGGATGATCAACTAGTTCTGCAGCCATCTCAACATTTTCTAACGTCGTTAAATTCGGAATTAAATTATAATTTTGGAAAATAAACCCAATATCTTCTCGTCGATAATTGGTTAATTGTTTTTCGTTAAATTGGGCGATATCCGTCCCATCAATTAAAATCTGCCCTTCATCTGGGGTGTCCATACCCCCTAAAATATTTAATAAAGTGGATTTGCCCGCGCCACTCGGTCCTACAATAATCGCAAATTCATTTTCAGCAATTGAAAAAGACACTTTGTCATTTGCGGCAATTTGGGTGTCCCCTTCACCGTAAAATTTCGATTCATTCATTACATCAATATAAGACATCTTTTCACCTCTTTAAATACGAGTTATTCTTCCTTTTATATTTTGTTTAGTTGACTAAGCTCCATAAAATTAAGGAGTCTTGCAATTTCTTACATAAATAATTATAATCAACATAGCGTATGATAACAACCATCAGTGTTGGAAAAAATGTTGTTTAAAAGTGTTTGAATATATAGTAGAAGAAAAAAGAACAAAATGGAGGGGAAAAGAATGAAGCAGAAAAAAATGGATCGTCGAGTGAAATATACACTCCGTGCATTAAAAGAAGCGATGATTGAATTATTGCAAGAAGAACATATTAGTAAAATTTCAGTAGTTGCTTTATGTGAACTAGCAGATGTAAATCGCAGTACTTTTTATGCGCACTTTCAAGATCAATATGATTTATTGCAATACATTACTGAAGAAGCGCTAAAGGATATTCAAAGTCATTTACAAGACCTTAATCGAAATTGGGATGCGGATCGTACTGTACAAGCGTTGAACCAAATTTTAGATTATGTAAAAGAGAATGCGGATGTCTTTAAAGCCTTATTAAGTGATAATTGTGACCCTGATATTCAACATAAAGTAATGAGTATGACAGAAATCGTCTCAATCAAAGACTATCAAGAATTGGATGAACGAACAAAAAATTATGTTCTTTCATTCCAACTTACGGGCTGCATTAGCATCTTACATAAGTGGCTAGACGATGGAACGCCAGAAACTACGGAGGAAATGAGCAACTTAATTTTAAAGTTGACAGGGAAAATAGAGTAGAGGAACAAGAAGAAATAAAGAGAATTTTTATTCCTCTAATAATTGTTTAAAAAAGGAAACAAACTGTTGTCGGTTCGCTTCTGTGAAAGGTTTTGGTCCTTTCGTGCGCTCGCCACTTTTTCTTTTGAGTGCTCCTAAATGACGATTTTGAAGTAAACGTTCAATGTTTTCATTTGTATATTCATAACCTAAATGGTGAACCACTCGGCAGCCTTTAGGCAGAAGGAGCGAAGCTAGGCCATAGTCTTGTGTAATGACGATATCTC
>DATGSY010000168.1:0-9880 GCA_035302125.1 Atopostipes sp. | reverse complement strand
GCAGGGGTACGATGTTGTAGGTATCTTTATGAAAAACTGGGATGATACGGATGAAAACGGCTTTTGTACTGCAACAGAAGATTACAAAGATGTTGCTTTAGTTGCAGACCAAATCGGTATTCCTTATTACTCAGTGAACTTCGAAAAAGAATACCACGATCGAGTATTCACTTATTTCTTAGATGAATACAAAAAAGGACGCACGCCAAACCCGGATGTAATGTGTAACAAAGAAATTAAGTTTAAAGCTTTCTTGGATTACGCAATGGATTTAGGTGCTGACTATGTAGCTACTGGGCACTATGCCCGAGTAGAACGCGACGAAGATGGCGTTTCACATTTGTTAAGAGGTGTAGACTCAAACAAAGATCAAACATACTTCTTAAGTCAACTTTCACAAGATCAACTTTCTAAAGCGATGTTCCCACTAGGAAACATTGAAAAACCGAAAGTTCGTGAAATTGCTGAAAAAGCAAACTTGGCAACCGCCAAGAAAAAAGACTCAACAGGAATTTGTTTTATCGGAGAAAGAGACTTCAAAGACTTCTTGATGAATTATTTACCTGCACAGTCAGGTGAAATGCGCACATTAGACGGCGAAGTAGTCGGACAACACGATGGACTTATGTATTACACCATTGGCCAAAGACGTGGTCTAGGTATTGGTGGAAGTGCAGATGGTTCAAATGAACCATGGTTTGTGATTGGGAAAGACCTAGAAAACAACATATTGCTTGTTGGACAAGGTTATGACAATGAACACTTATATGCAACGACATTGGATGCTTCAGATTTCTTCTTTACAACAGATGAAGAATATCCAAGAGAATTCCGTTCAATGGCTCAATTCCGTTACCGTCAAGAAGCAGTTCCAGTAACTGTTTACTTAGACGAAACACGCACAAAAGCGCGTGTGGAATTTGATGAACCAGCACGTGCCATTACTCCCGGACAAGCCATTGTCCTTTATGATGGAGACGAGTGCTTGGGTGGCGGAACCATTGATGTTGCTTACAGTGAAAACAAAGAATTACAATATATTTAATACAATCAACACAACTTCGTTAAAAGACCATACGTCTTTTAGCGAAGTTTTTTTCATTTTCTTAATTATCCCGAGTGACTGTTCTGTAATTGAAATAGAGAACAGTAAACAAAACTTATTGTTCTGAAATTAAAATAGAGAACAGTAAAAAGAATTTATTGTTCAAAAATCAAAATTGAGAACAGTAATAGAAGAAATACGTAAAAAAATGATTGAAAGCGGATAATTTATCTCGTATAATTAATTAAGGTAATTAATTAATACACTTAATTAAATAAAAAAAGTTATTATTAGGGGTTGTAGGATGAACTTAAAAGCGATTGTCTTAGATATCGATGGAACTTTATTAAATGAAGAAAAAATTATTTCAACGCGTACCAAAGACAAACTAATTGAAGCCCAGAAAAAAGGCATTAAAGTTGTCCTTGCTTCAGGAAGACCAACTCAAGGGATGCTTGGTTTAGCAGATGAGTTGGAGATGGATAAATATGAAGGCTTTTTCGTTTCTTATAATGGGAGCCAGGTATACGATGTAAAAACGAAAGAAGTTCTATTTAACCAAGCGATACCTACAGAATTAGCACATGACATTCTCGATCACCTCTCTCAATTTAAAGTAGTGCCTATGGTCGATCAGGGAGCGTATATGTATGTGAATGATGCCTTTTTCGATATTGAATCAGCATTGCCTGCTGGACACATGAATATTGTACATTATGAAGTACGTGGCGGAGGTTTCAAGGTAGCTGAAGTTGACGACTTTAGTCAAGTAATAAATCAACCTGTGAATAAGATATTAGTTGCTGGAAATCCTAACTACTTAGGAGAAAACCACGAAGCGATGCGTGCACCGTTTGAGAATCAAGTGACGGCTGCCTTTTCTGCACCATTTTATTTTGAATACACAGATCAAGGAATCGATAAAGCAAAAGCTTTGAATGAAGTTTTTCCTGAAATGGGCATTTCACCTGAAAATATCATTGCATTCGGGGATGGTCAAAATGACCGCTCGATTATTGAATATGCAGGAATTGGTGTAGCAATGGGGAATGCTGTACAAGAAATTTTAGATCTTGCGGATGAAGTGACTACTTCACATAATGAAGATGGTATTGCTGATTTCTTGGATAAGTTTTTTTAAATTTATCAAATAGGACGTAGACTTTGTTGGAGGGATGATGTGCTCAGTAATCGAAATGCAATTCGTGCTCAAAACACGAGGGATATTAAAAGAAGTTTATTTCAGAAAGGTTATGCAGTAGCTTCTGAAATTGGAGAAGATACAAACGTCAGTATGGTAACTGTCCACGCCATCTTAAAAGAGTTACTCAAAGAAGGTTCGGTTATCGAAAGTGGGAACGTCCATGAAGGCGTTGGACGTCCTGCCATAGAATATCAATTTAACTATGATTACCAGAAATCTCTGTTGATTTATGTCAGATGGAAGACAGGGAAAAGAGACCTACAGTTTGTAGGAGAAGTCGTCAATTTATCAGGTGAAATTCAAGGTCAAATGAGGATAGATTTTAAAGAAAATACAATAGAAGAGTTTCTGGAGTTTTTCGATAAAATCTACCAACAGTATCCAAACATCGATAATATTGGCGTTATGATTCCGGGTAAAATCCATAAGGGAGTTGTTTTATCGGGATGGAATGAGCATTTCATTGGATGGAATATGGAAGAAGCGCTCGCTAAGCGAACGAATAAACCAATTTTCATTCAAAATGACGCTCACTTGATCACGATTGGGTATTGTGTGAATCAGGCGATTCCATCAACTGAGATGATCATTGGGATTTATTATCCAGTTGCTGGAAAGCCAGGCATCACCATTTATACTCATGAAAAGCTTATTGAAGGTCAACAATCATTAGCTGGGGAAGCGAAATTTCTTCCTCAGTATATGTATAGTGAACCCTCCAATTCATTGGAGGAGGTGGTGCAACATCTGTTAAATATACTGCCATATTACAATGCTGCACTAGCTCCTCATCGTTTTATTCTTGCGATAGATTTCATGGATGAAAATGACATCCTTAAACCTATTCAAGAATATCAGGTGCTCAAAGACCAAATTAACCATCCAAAATTTGAATACATCCAAAACTTTTTTCCTATGAGCAGACTGGGCCTAAGATGGCTGATCAATCAAAATACCCCTTATGCGTTATAACCATAAAACACCACTTTCATCGGTGGTGTTTTATTATGGGCGAATAGTCCTTTAATTTTTGACTTTACTGCGTTAAAATAAGAACACGATTTATTCCATTTTGGGAGGAGAAATATTTTTGGAAGAAATGCCTTTTGATTTAACGGAAAATAATGATTTATATATCACAGGAGAAGTGTTAGCCATTTATTTCTCTAACCCATCCAATTTTTATAAAGTCATTTTAATCGAAGTAGAAGACACAAATTCAGATTATTTAGAAAATAATATTGTAATTACTGGAAACTTTGGACGAATTCAAGAAGGATCGACGTATGATTTTTACGGCGTATTCACAAATCATCCAAAGTATGGGGTGCAATTTAAAGCAAATCGATATGCTTCCAGCCAACCGTCCACTTCAGAATCTTTAGTGAATTATTTATCGAGTGATTCATTTAAAGGAATTGGTGAAAAGACGGCAGAAAAAATTGTGGATGCCTTAGGAACAGATTGTATTGATGCCATCGTAGAAAATTCAGCGGTCTTAGATCAAGTACCAGGTCTCAGTCAAAAACAAAAAGACACACTAGAAGAAGTTTTAGCGACTGAGTATGGGATGCAAAAAGTCATTTTAACTTTAAATAAATTCGGTATTGATAATGCCTTGGCTTTCCGGATTTATGGAAAATATGAAGAACGCACGCTTGAAGTGATTCGGGAAAATCCCTATCAATTGATTCAAGAAGTTGACGGTGTTGGTTTTAACCGCGCGGATGTCATCGCGGATCATTTAGAGGTTCAACCTGATGCAGATGAACGAATTCAAGCAGGTATCTTATATGGGTTATATACGATTTGCCATGATTCTGGTGACACCTACGTGATGAAAGGGTATTTGGTTGAAAAAGCTACAGAATTATTAGAGAGAAGTCGTCCATTTTTAATCGATCAAGAATTAATTGAGCACAACCTGAATCAAATGATTGAAGAAAGCCTTATTTATGAGGATGAAGGGCGGTATTTTTTATCTTCTTTATATCATGCCGAATGGGGCATAGTGAGTTCGCTGGAACGTATCATTGATGCAGATGGCGAAGAAATTTCGGATGATCTTTTTGAAGAAGAAATATCAGATTTAGAATTTGAACTGGATATTGAATATGGAGATTCACAAAAAGAAGCCATTAAAAAAGCACTGGAATCACCAATTTTTATTTTAACCGGTGGTCCAGGAACAGGGAAAACGACTGTACTAGAAGGTATTGTCCATTTATATGCCACGATGAATGATTTATCTTTAGACCCGCATGCGTATAAAGATACCGGTTTTCCGATTCTTTTAGCAGCACCGACAGGGAGAGCAGCTAAACGAATGACAGAAACGACGGGCTTACCGGCCTCTACTATTCATCGTTTGTTGGGGCTAACTGCGGATGATGAAGATTTAATGATGGATTTAGGCCATTCATTAGATGGAGAGCTGTTAATTATAGATGAAATGTCCATGGTGGATACTTTCCTCGCGAACCAATTGTTCCGGTCGATACCAAACGGGATGAAAGTGATTTTAGTGGGTGACCAAGACCAGTTACCATCCGTCGGGCCAGGACAGGTTTTTAGAGATATGATTGATTCAGGCAAAATCCCGCAAAAAGAATTGATTGAAATTTACCGTCAAGGAGACGATTCGAGCATTATTCCACTGTCTCATGAAATCAAACATAATCGTTTACCTGCAGATTTACTGAAGAAAAAAAGAGACCGTAATTTTTTTCCAGCAACTTCAAATACGGCGGTCTCTGTGATTGAGAAAATCGTTGAAAAAGCGATTGAAAAAGGATTTACCGCAAATGATATTCAAATTCTAGCCCCTATGTATAAAGGGCCTGCAGGAATCAATATTTTAAATGAGCGTTTGCAAGAAATATTTAATCCTAATGACGGGACTCGAAAAGAAGTCAAGCATATAGATACGGTGTATCGGATCGGGGATAAAGTTCTTCAACTTCAAAATGACCCAGAAAATAATGTGTTTAATGGAGATATCGGTGAAATCATCGGTATAACGAACGCAAAGAATTCGGAATTAAAAACAGATGAATTAACGGTTGATTTTGATGGCGTTGAAGTGACTTATCTTCGGTCAAATTGGAACAAAATCACTTTAGCTTATTGCTGTTCCATCCATAAAGCACAGGGTAGTGAGTATGATATTGTGATTTTACCTATGCTGACGAGCTATGGTCGCATGCTGAAAAAAGATATATTATATACGGCTGTAACCCGTGCAAGTAAGTCATTGTCTTTAATTGGTGAACCAGAAGCTTTTGTGCGAAGCATTGAATCCACTCAAAATTTAAGAAATACGGCTTTAAAAGAGCGGCTCCAATCCAATAAACATAAATTTGAGTCCTTAGATGAAGTGAGTACATCGATAAGTGAAGATACGGATCCTAAAGACACAGATACATCAGCCGTTGAAAAAATGATGTCTTATAGATTGACGCCAGAAATGGTCGAAGAATTTGAAGTTGATCCAATGATTGGTATGGAAAATGTGAAACCTTAAATAGATAAAACCCAGAGTTCTCATCAGTTGTATATGAGGACTCTGGGTTTTCTTATTCTTCTACTCATTAAGCGTTTAAGAAAGAATTGTCGAGGGCAGTTTTATAAATTTCTCGGTGAATGTCCGCAGTTTGGTCCTGTCGCTCAGAAATGTTGACTTTCTCGTGAACTTCTAACTGATTGACTAAAAAGTCGATGTCTCCTTCAGCGACATCCACTTCAGCAAGGGAAGTAGGCATATCTATGCTCTTAAAAAAGTCGACAGTATTTTGAATGGCTGCATCTACTTTTTCATCGTCAGTACCTTCTGTTATACCAAAGACTCGTTCAGCATATTGGATTAACTTATCTTGTTTTTGTTTACGTCTGACATGTAAGAGTGCAGGTAAAACAGCTGTTAATGAACGAGCATGATCTGTATTGTTCAAAACAGTTATTTCATGACCTAATGCATGCGTAGACCAGTCTCCAGGCACACCCACTGACAGCCATCCATTTAAAGCAATCGAAGCGGTCCACATAAAGTTGGCACGTAAGTTATAATCGTGGTTATCTTCTTTAACGACTTCGGGGCCGATTTCGATTAGGGTTTTTAATAAACTTTCCGAGAATCGATCTTGAACCATACCGCCTACTGGGTAAGTGATGTAGTTTTCAACAATATGCACAAAAGCATCGCTGATTCCATTTGCGAGCTGTCGCTTAGGTAATGTATAAGTCAGCTCGGGCTCTAAGATAGAGAATGCAGGAAAAACTTTTGGACTTTTAAAACTTACCTTGGCTTGTTTTTCTTTAAAGGTAATCACTGAGGTAGCATTCATTTCCGAAGCAGTTGCAGGTAAAGTGAGAATCGTTCCCAATGGCAAAGCCGATTGAATAGGGAGTTTTTGACCAACACCATTCCCAAAAATATCTATTGGATCCCCATCAAACTTAGCAGCAGCTGCAATAAATTTTGTACCATCGATCACTGAACCACCCCCGACAGCTAGTAAAAATTCATAGCCTTCTTCTTTGATTTTCTCAACGGCCAACATACAAGTTTCATAGGTGGGGTTTGCTTCGATTCCACCAAATTCGCCAATGTCATAATCAACTAAAGCTTCTTTGACCCGGTCTAAAGTTCCAAAACGTTTAACACTTCCACCGCCATAAGTTATCAATACTTTCTTGTCCTCTGGTATAAGAGTAGGCAACTCTTCAATTCGGTTCTTTCCAAAAATAACTTTTACTGGGTTATAAAAATTAAAATTTGCTATTTCTTCTACCATGTTTTCTCGCTCCTTTTTAGTGTTAATCGGTTTCATTATAGCATAAGCGGGACTTGAAAAAAGTAGATAAGTTTCAATATACGGGCATAGGTAATGAAATAAAATTCTCCAAGAACTTTCATCATGAAAAGAAAGCCCTTGACTTTATAGGTTTACAGATGTAAACTATTATTAACTATAAAGACTACACTTGTAAACGAATCATTAAAAACAAAAAATATTCAGGAGGTTATCCAATGCAAGCTGTTGAACCAATTACGATTAGTGAATCCGAATGGGAAATTATGCGTGTCGTTTGGGCGAATGAATCCGTGACCAGTCGAGAAGTCATTAATGTGCTAGGCGAAAAAATGGGTTGGAAAGAATCAACCATCAAAACCTTAATTGGTCGTTTAGTCGATAAGGAAGTTTTATCCACCACAAAGGAAGGCCGTAAGTTTATCTATCGAGCCAATTTAAATGAATCGGATACGGTCAGAAATTATTCAGAGGACATTTTATCTCGTGTGTGCAATAAACAGAATGGTTTAGTGCTGAGTCATTTAATTGATGAAGCGGAATTGAGCAAGTCGGATATTGAAACTTTGATTGAAAAGCTTCAAGAAAAAAATGAGACAGCACCTGATGTTGTGCCATGCCAGTGCGCCCCAGGACAATGTGAATGTCATCTCATTTGATAGGAGGGAACGTATGATTGATAAATCGTTTAATGTAGAAGGAATGACTTGTGCTTCGTGTGCACAAACGGTTGAAAAAGCGGCGAAAAAGTTACATGGAATGGAGAATGCTTCTGTCAATTTAGCGACTGAAAAACTGACGGTTCAATATGATGACAGTGAACTATCAGAAGAAGAAATTCATCAGGCAGTTACCGATGCAGGCTATAAAGTCATCTCAAACACGACAAAAAAGACATTGAGTGTTGATGGAATGACTTGTGCTTCATGTGCACAAACCGTTGAGAAAGCGGCAGGAAAACTTGCTGGAATGTCAAGAGCGAGTGTCAATTTGGCTACTGAAAAATTGACAGTAGAATACGATCCAGAAACCTTAAACTACAGTGAAATTACAAAAGCTGTAGCGGATGCCGGGTATCAGGCTTATGAAGAAGAAACGTCCACAAACCAAGCGGATATGAATCAAGTGAAACAGGAAAGCCAAATGAATCATTTATGGAGAAGATTCATCGCTTCTGCGATGTTTACAGTTCCATTATTTTATCTTTCGATGGGGCCAATGGTTGGTCTTCCAGTTCCTGCTTTTGTGAATGCAGAGTTGAATCCTTTAATGAACACACTTGTGCAACTCATTCTAACCACGCCGGTGATGTTTATTAATGCTGAGTACTTTAAAAATGGATTCAAGACGCTCTTTAGAGGACATCCGAATATGGACTCTCTGGTTGCTTTAGGGACGAGCGCTGCTTATATTTATAGTCTTTATGCAACATTTATGGTGTACACAGGAGATGCTTATTTTGTACATATGCAATACTATGAATCAGCAGCCGTAATTTTAACGTTAATCACTTTAGGCAATTATTTTGAAGCTGTATCCAAAGGGAAATCATCGGATGCGATTAAAAAGTTAATGGGATTAGCACCAAAAACGGCTCGGGTTATTCGTGAAGACAAGGAGGTCGAAATATCCATTGAGGATGTACAAGTGGATGATATCCTTATCGTTCGGCCAGGCGAGAAGTTACCAGTGGATGGAGTGGTTGTTTCTGGGAACTCAGCTATAGATGAATCCATGTTAACCGGTGAAAGTCTTCCAGTAGAAAAAAATGCTGGTGATGAAGTTGTAGGCGCGAGTATCAATAAAACGGGAAGTTTCCGTTACCGTGCAACGAAAGTCGGGAAAGATACAGCTCTTGCTCAAATTGTTAAACTGGTGGAAGATGCTCAAGGATCTAAAGCGCCGATTGCAAAATTAGCTGATCGAATCTCTGGCATTTTTGTTCCGGTAGTGATTGTCCTTTCAGTTCTTTCAGGTCTTGGTTGGTACTTTATCGGTGGAGAATCACTGAGTTTTGCTTTAACCATTTCGATTTCTGTATTAGTCATCGCCTGTCCGTGTGCACTTGGTTTAGCTACACCGATGGCGATTATGGTTGGAACGGGTAAAGGTGCAGAAAATGGTGTACTCATTAAGAGTGCAGAAGCGTTGGAGACAACAGGAAAAGTAGATACGGTTATTTTCGATAAGACCGGTACTATCACCAAAGGGCAGCCTATGGTGACGGATATTATGACTGCAAATGACTTTAACCATCAAAAACTGCTCGCTTATGCTGCTTCAGCAGAATTAGGGTCAGAGCACCCACTGGGCGAAGCCATCATTCGCGAAGCAAAAGAACAAGATCTCACCTTAATGGAACCTGATGCATTTAATGCGATTCCAGGTCACGGGATTGAAGTAGAAATTGAGAGTCATCATTTATATTTAGGAAACAAGCGTCTCATGGATCAACAAAATATTTCTTTATCTGAACTTGCAGGGACATCGGATCGCTTGGCGGAACAAGGAAAAACACCGATGTATATCGCAGTCGACGGTCAGTTGGCGGGGATTATTGCGGTTGCCGATACGGTGAAAGAAAATAGTGTAACAGCCATTGAACGATTGCATCAAATGGGTATTGAAGTTGTTATGATTACTGGGGACAACAAAAGAACGCCAGAGGCTATTGCCAAGCAAGTCGGGATAGACCGTGTGTTGAGTGAAGTTTTACCAGAAGACAAAGCGGACGAGCTTATGCAGCTGCAAGAGGAAGGCAAGCGTGTAGCGATCGTTGGCGACGGCATCAATGATGCACCAGCACTTGCACAGGCGGAT
>DATGSY010000167.1:0-2605 GCA_035302125.1 Atopostipes sp. | reverse complement strand
TTTTGCCAAGTGATATTATTTAATATTTTATATCCTTCTTGTTCAAGTGCCATACCTATAGAGTAAATATTATGTAGGGTTCCAGAAATCCATATTGTGCCATTTTTTGTAAGCACTCGTCTACACTTTCTGATCCATTCTCTATTATAAGAATGTTTTTCTTCTAAAGATAAAGACTTATCCCAGTCTCCTTTATTCACACTTACCATCTTACCTCCGGAGTTAGATATACCATCACTACTTAAAAAATAAGGCGGGTCAGCAATAATAACATCTATACTTTCCATTTCTAATTCATCTAAATATTCTAAAGAATCTGCTTGGACTAACTTAACTAAGTCATCCTCGTAATATATGTTCGACACTTATACTCACCTCTTTAGTAATTTTTTATAAGAAGTTCGGTAACCCCTCCACGTTTTTTTGCATTTGAATTTATCATTCGATTAGCACTGACTTCTAACGTAGTTTTTTCATAATCCTTATATAGTTCATAAACTAACTCTGCGCTAGAATTTGAAAGCATTACGAAACAACCCCGATTATCTAAATCAACAAAAGTATCTCTTAGTAAAATTTGTTCTTTGTATCCAAAACCATTTGATGTATATGCAGTAAAACTACTAGAAGCAGATAAAGGAACATAAGGGGGATCTAAGTAAACAAAATCTCCTGCTTGAGCATCTTTAACTGCATTTTCAAATGAAGTATTTAATATCTGTATATTATTCGTATTTAAATACTCGCTTATTGCATATAGTAACTCTTCATCTACAATTTTTGGATTTTTATATTTACCATACGGTGTATTAAATTGGCCTTTGCTGTTAACACGATACAACCCATTAAAGTTAACACGCAGCATATACATCAATCGGGCGGCTTTTTGAGTCTTACTCATTTCTTCATATCTTCCGTCTCTATCTGCTGACCGTATATCATAATAATATTCTTTAGAATTATTCTCATCATGTTCTTTTAAATATTCAATTAATTCACTTACATTATTTTTAATAGCCTCATAAGAGAGAATTAAATCATAATTTAAATCATTTATCACAGCACTTTCAGGCTGGATTTCGAAAAACAGTGCTCCTCCACCAATAAATGGCTCATAGTATGTATTATACTCTTCAGGCATGTTGGGAGTTAATACATCTAATAACTGTCTTTTCCCTCCGGTCCATTTAGTAAATGGTTTTAATTTAGTTGTTACATCCACAAACTTATCTCCTAACTTACTTTTTCTTATCTTTATTAGTGTCTATTCTAACATAATTTTTCGCCTTCTCTAAATACTAGAAAAATATATAATTAATTTATTCAACTTTTAGAATATAAAAACCCCCAAGAAACATTTCTGCTTCTTGGGGGTTGCATAGGCTTGTTAAATTACGCGGCTTTCACACGTGATCGTTTGACTTCATAACCTAGGTCTTGGATGGCTTTTTCAATTTCTTCAATTGAAATGTCACCATCGTTAAAGTCTACTTTGACACGTGAAGCGTTAAACATCACTTTTAGACTTTCTTTATCGATGCCTTTGAGACCTCCAACCGCATTTTCGATTTTTTGTAGACATGATGGACAAGTCAACGTTTCTAATTGAATAACTGCTTTTTGCATAGTGCATTCTCCTTTGAATTTTGTGTTTATCTTTCCTGTTCTTTTTTACATATAAAGTATATCGTCATTTGTCTTTCATTAAATTGATCTATATCAACATTTGGATATTATTTTACACATGTTTTTCTTCTAAGCGGTCTATCGTTACTCTTTCTTGTCTTCGTTCTTTTAATTTATATTTCAGTAGTCGCATACCGTTCAAAATAACAACCAATATACTTCCTTCGTGAACGAGCATTCCGATCGACATGTTCATCCAGTCTGAGAAGAATACTGAAGCCAGCAGCACCAGTACAGTCCCTACGGCAATGACAATGTTTTGCATCATATTTCTTGAAGTCGCTTTGGTTAAACCTAAGGCGTGTGGTAAACGGCTCATATCTGAATTCATTAAAACAACATCCGACGTTTCAATGGCGACATCTGTTCCTCCGCCCATTGCGATTCCAATATCTGCCATCGCAAGGGATGGGCTGTCATTTACCCCATCTCCAACGAATGCGACGATTTGGCCTTTAGCTTGTAGCTCTTGCAGATAAGCCGACTTATCTTCTGGCAGTAAGTTTCCGTGTGCTTCAGTCAGCCCTAATTCTTCGGCCACTAAATCAACAGTTCCTTGGTTATCTCCTGAGAGAACGACTAAGTTTTTAACGCCTAAGTCTTTCATTTCTTGTAAATCTTCTTTGATTCCTGGTCGAATTTGGTCGCGAATGTCCATTAACGATTTTAACTCGCCATCAACTGCTGTTAACACTAGGGAGTTTCCGCGTCTTTCATAGGCTTCTACATCTTTTTGCATGTCAGCATTCATTGTGACATTTTCTTTTTCCATTAAAGCCACATTTCCAACGACAACACGGTGGCCATCCACTTGAGCAACAATTCCGCCCCCTTTTACGACGTCTGTTTCTTCTACTGGGTACATTTCAATGTCCCTTAATCGATTAAGAACAGCTTTTGCGAGTGGATGGTCGGATTC
>DATGSY010000166.1:0-2609 GCA_035302125.1 Atopostipes sp. | reverse complement strand
ATGCCGGTTTCCAAGAAATTGAACAAGCACGCATCACACTTGAAGAAGAAACGACCAGTGCTGAAGCAGAATTGGCGGAAGCGGAAGATCAGTTAAATGAAGCGGAAGAAGAATATCAAGAAGGTTTAGAAACCTTTGAAGAGGAAGCAGAAACGGCTCGTGCGGAGCTTGAAGAAGGCCGTTTGGAGTTAGAAGAAGCGGAAGAAGAGTTAGCGAATTTACCGGAGCCGGACTATTTATTGTATGACCGTTCAGACAATCCCGGCTATTTGGAATATAAAGACAATGCAGACCGCCTATCGATTATTGCGATGGTGTTCCCAGGATTTTTCTTCCTGATTGCAATCTTTATTTCATTTACGACAATGACCCGAATGGTGGATGAAGAACGGGAGTATATCGGCATTATGAAATCTTTAGGGTACGCGAATCGACAGATTCTGACGAAGTTTGTGACTTACGCGGTGTTGGCTACGGCGATTGGTGCGCTTTTAGGTTTGATTGCTGGATATGCCTTAATTCCTGAATTGATTTTCTATGCGTATAGTTCGATGTATAACTTCCCTGAAATGCTGAAGCAGTGGTACCCTCTTTACACGACGATTGCTTTAGTGGCGGCTTTTGTCTCCACCGTAGGAGCTAGTTTACTTGCGGTTCGTCGTTCATTGAAGAGCAATGCGACGACCTTGCTGCAACCAAAAGCACCGAAAAAAGGTTCGCGCATATGGCTCGAGCGTCTTCCATTTATTTGGCGGCGACTCAGTTTCAACCATAAAATTACCTTCCGAAATGTCTTCCGTTATAAATCGCGCATGCTGATGACCATTTTAGGTATTGCTGGAAGCACGGGGCTTATTCTGACTGGGTTTGGGATTTCCGACTCGATTGGGGACATTCCAAGTATTCAATATGGGGAAATTAACCAGTTTCAAGCTTATGTTGCTTTGAATCCGAATGCTGAAAGCGACGATTTGGAGAATTTATCCGAAACCATGCAAGCAGACAATCGCATTCAATACGCTTTTTCCGTCACGCAAGACAGCGCGACGGTTGACGGTAACGGGGTAAATGAACAGACTATTTCTCTTTTTGTTCCAAATGACCCAGCGAGAATGGAAGACTTTGTCAGACTTGGGGATTACGAAGAAGATGTTATTCATACATTAGACGATTCCGGTGTTTATATGACACAAAAATTGGCGCAGTTATTTGATTTAGACGTTGGCGACCAATTGGAAATTACCGGAAGTGACGATGAACAGTGGACGGTTGATGTCGCTGGTATTGTAGAAAACTATATCGGACATACCTTATATATGACGCCTGATTATTATGAAGAATTGACCGATTCTGAAAGGACCGAGCCAAATCTGGCGCTGATTAAATACGATACCGATGCAGTGGATGAATCGGAAATTGGTCGAGATTTAATGGAGAATGATGAAGTCATTGGGGTCAGTTATGTGTCTGATGTGGCGCAAGGATTTAGCGGAACGTTAGACAGTCTGGATTTAATTACACAGATTCTGGTCGCATCCGCTGCCGCGTTAGCGTTCATTGTTTTATATAACTTAACCAACATTAATGTATCCGAGCGACAAAGAGAACTTTCTACCATTAAAGTACTTGGTTCCTATGATAAAGAAGTCACCATGTATATCTACCGCGAGAATATTATTTTAACGGTTCTTGGTATTTTGGTTGGTTTCTTATTCGGATCCGTTTTAACCAACTTTATTATGAGTACCATGGAAGTGGATATGCTGGTCTTTGGCCGGGAGATTCACTTAAGCAGTTATGCCTATTCTGGCCTGCTCACGATTCTCTTTAGTGTCATCGTGATGGTCGTCATTCATTACCAGTTGAAACGAATTGACATGGTTGAAGCCTTAAAAGCAAATGATTAAAAGAAACTGTGGTTTAGCAAAAACTAAATCACAGTTTTTTTGTAAATGATATGAAAACGCTTGACTAAGAGTGGAGGTAACGTGGTAAAGTAAAAGATGAAAGAATAATAAAACATTTCATAGTGCCGACTGCCTTCATGTAGCACTTGTAGCGAGAGGAAAATGAACATGTTCTATATTTATTATCTAGCTTTGTATTTTGGGATGGGTGTCCTTTTTACTTTCCAATCCGTCTTTTTCGCAGAACACACGCCCCTCACTGCAGAACAAGTCACTCGTATGCTGTCGTTCGCCCCTATCGTCTCTTTTTTGTCCCAAAATACATTTGCCTATATTAGTGATCGCACCCAAAAACATAAGTCTGTTTTGATTTTCGTTATCTTAGGGACCATCGCAGGTTCTCTGCTCGTTTCATGGATTGCCAGCTTGAACAATTTCACTTTGACAATTATTGCCTACTTTTTGTTCGCTTTTTTCTATCCATCGCTTGGTGCACTTTCAGAGAATTTCACATTAGAGTATTCAAAGATAAATAATATTCCTTATGGGCGGATCCGGCTCTTTGGTTCATTAGGTTTTGCGATTGCAGGACAAGTTGCGGGAATCATTACTGGAAGATATGGCCTTCCGATTATCTTTTATGTTTTTGCTTTGTGTACGTTAATTCCCCTACTTCTTGCGCCAAGATTTTCGAATATTGAA
>DATGSY010000165.1:0-7221 GCA_035302125.1 Atopostipes sp. | reverse complement strand
ATCTTCCGACCAACCCATGCCATTGGCTAAAGTAAGGCCAGAGATAATTTCTTTGTAGTCGCCGTTTTCAATGGCATACAAACTCGCTTCGCCTTCCAGCGTTTCTTCATAGCCCATTGTTCCGATGAGGAAGCGGCCTTTCGGATCCATTTTTCCATCATTATACCGTTGGCGTTCATCATTATTTGGCTGCATGATAAAGGTCCGTTCGTTTGTTTCAGGATTGATTAAGTAAATTCCACTTTTTTCTGCCGATAGGATATTTCCATCGCTATCTAAAACAGCAGCGCCTACTGGGCCATCGGTTGGATATGAATCAATTTCTGTTGTTTCTTCGTTAAATCGGTAGATGATATCGTCATCGATAGAGACAAAATACAACATCTGATTTTCATCATCCCATAGGGGTCCTTCAAGCAAAGCGTTTCCTGCATAAAAAACAAGTTCCAGTGTTAAATCTTGTGTCATTTTATTCATCCCTTTCCTTAAATAAGCTTACCTTTACTATAACGATTTCGGCGTTTGACTCCAACTCTAACCGTTTCGTTAACCCTAATTTTAGTTACAGGCAGCTTGCGGTACGACAATCCAGATAATGTGACGTAAGAACGGGCTCGCGACACGGAAATCCAAATAGCGTGACGTGAGAGCTGTCTTACGGTACGGAAATCTAAATAGCGTGACGCGAGAGCTGGCTTCCGGCACGGCAATCCGAATAGCGTGACGTGAGAGCAGGCTTGCGGCACGGCAATCCGAATAGCGTGAAGCAAGAACCTACATAGACAAAGAAAAAACTCCTCGAAAGCTCGAGGAGTTCATTAAATGGATTTAATTAAATAAATTGGCGATGGATTGAATGACGTCTCTAAAGAAATTCACAATACGGTCGATTAATCCACTGTCTTCTGCTTGTTGCCACGCGCTGCCTAAACGGTCGCCTAAGTCATCCGCAAATCGACTTAATTGTTCTCTGACTTGTTCAGAGTCGATGGCACTGGTTTGTTGGTATCTTTCAAAATAGTTGATTAGAATATTGATGTTATCGATTGAAATGACATTTTGCAGGTCATATCTTTCCAAAGCATCGTTAATAATCTGCTCAATCTCTTCGCGAGTCGCCAACTGGTCGGTGTTGTCTTTAATGTCTGCTAGTTGTTGTTTGATTTCAACGATCGCACCATCTAAGCGTCCCGATTCTTCTTCATCTAGATTTTCTTCTTCAGCGATATCACTGGTCGCTTCTAATTCTTCTTGAGCCACTTCCATACGTTCTTGATCGAGCTCTTCACCATTTACTTCTAGTGCTTTATACACACCTGTCAGGGCACTCTCACCGGTCACAGGACTGATACTGGCTACTTCAATATTCACATCTTCCACACCTGCCGTAATCGCAGCGTTGATGTATTGTTGTTCGGTAATCAGCTGGATATTTTCAGGCGTTATGATATTGACATTCACTCCACTGTTATTGTCTCTTTGGACAAGTACGGATGAAATCATGCTTGCTGAACTGCCAGAACCATAGCCTAGATATTTTTGTAGATCTTCACCGGTTGCTGGTGTGCTCGCTACGTTTTCCATGTTCTCAATATTTAATAAATCAGCCGTTTCTTGGATTTGCGCTTCACTTAATCCGCCACCATAGACGAATGTGGGTTTCCCCCAAGCTTCATCCACGACACTTGTGTCGATTGCTTGAACTCTGCCCGCACCAGCTGTCGCTAAAACAAGCCCCGCACTTGCACCTGCAATCCATTTACTTGCTTTTTTCAGTATGTTTTTCATTTTAAGAGTCTCCTCAATTTCTTTTCTATTGATGCCTAAATTATACCATAGTCCATTTTGAAGGTGAAACGGACCTTAGACTGAGTTTAATATTCTCATGGTATCTGGAAATGAAATAAGCTAAAATAAATAAAAGAAAGGATATAAAGAGATGGTCAATTTTTGGGTGAGTTTAGCTTTTTTACTGGTGAGTTGGATCTTTTCAGTAGCCGTTGAAGGCTTATCAAATCAAATACTTTTCATGAGCGGCCTCTTTTTTGCGCTTTATTTCGTCACGCCTCTTTTAAAAAAACGAAGCTCACAAATCATATACCTCATTCTGCCACTTTTACTCGGTGGAATGTTTTTCTCGGAAAATTTGAATGTATTTGTTTGGCTGATGTATCTTGCCCTCGCTCTTCAGTCAACGCAATTCTTTAAAGAGACAAGCTTCTATTTCTATCTCTTTTACCTCTATGTCCTAATGTCTTTACCTTATTTCATGAATCAACAATGGATGTATGTCAGTTATCTTTCCTTGCTGGCTCTGATTACGGGAACGCTCCTTTATTTTTTACATCAAGCGATCCATACGCGCCAGACGCTCGAACAACAATATGAAACGTTAACTAATGAATTTCGAACCTTAAAAAGACAAATCATCAGCGGTGAAAAAGCCATCCGCCAAGAGGAAAGAAACCAAATTGCGCGTGAAATCCATGACTCAGTGGGGCATCAGTTAACGGCACTGCTCATGCAAATCGAAGCGGCTCGTATCCAAGCGCCCGATGAAGGTTTGAAAGATAAATTTAGTCATTTAAAGCAATTGGCAAAACAAAGTCTCAATGAAACCCGCGAAGCTGTAAAAACGCTCCGGTCTGAAGAAACGGGAGGCATTCAAGCGATTATTCAATTGATCCGTAAAATGGAAGCTGAAAGCCAACTTCGTTTGACGATTACGATGCAGTCGGGCGTTTTAGGCGTCGTGCTTTCAAACCAGCAATCCGTAACGATTTATCGAGCGATTCAAGAAGCTTTAACCAACATGATGCGCCATAGCCAAAGTCGCCAAGCAACGATTGAATTTCGAAGAGTGGCGGATAGAGACTTTCGCTTTGAAATCAGTCATCCATTGAAAGAAAAAGTTCGAATTATTGAAGGTTTTGGTTTAACCAATATGCGTGAACGCTTAGCTGAAATCGACGGACGGATGTCGATTGTCCAAGACAATGAAATACTGACGATTATTGGCCAATTTCCACTGGAGGGAAAACAGCATGATTAACATTTTACTGGCTGAAGACCAGGCCCTTGTACGCCAAGGATTAAAATTAATGATTGAAACCGATGAAAACTTAAAAGTGACTGGAGAAGCTGAAAATGGGAAAGAAGCTTTGGCCTTATGTGAAAAGAAAACCTTTGATTTAGCCATTTTAGACATCCGGATGCCGGTCATGTCCGGATTAGAAGCTGTTCGACAGATAAAAGACCGTTGGCCAAACATGGTGGTCTTAATGCTGACGACTTTTGACGATGAAGAATATGTGATTGAAGCATTGACTTACGAAGCAAATGGTTATTTATTGAAAAATGGAGAGGCCGAGGAACTTATTCGTTCCATTTATAGCACCTTAGATGGTGGTTTAGTCATTGAAGACCATGTAGCCGCAAAAGTCATGCCTATTCTTATGAAAAAACAGGGCCAAAAGTTCGATAAAGACGACTCACTTACCGAACGGGAACTTGACGTTATTGCTTGCATTGGTGAAGGGATGAATAACCAAGAGATTGCCGATACGCTCTATCTATCTGTTGGAACCATTAAAAATCACATTTCCACCATTTTAGATAAATTGGAGTTACGCGACCGAACCCAAATTGCGATTTACGCGGTCAGACGCGAAATCAAAAGATAATATGACTTTTGTCACTATAAGTTATGACTAGAGACAGTGTTCGAGCTGTCTTTTTTTATTTATACTTTTGTTGAAAGAAAGGGTTAAGGAGGTATTGCGATGATTGAAGTAAAGAATTTGCATAAGAAATACAAGAATGTTGTGGCGGTCGAAGAAGTCAATTTATATTTGGAAGAAGGCGAATCTGTCGGCTTGCTTGGACCAAACGGCGCCGGTAAATCAACCACGATTTCGATGATTTCTACTTTACTGCCACCCACCAGGGGTTCCGTTACGTATAATGGAAAAGATGCTTTTAAACATCCAGAAGAATTACGTCCAGTCCTTGGTGTCGTTCCTCAAGAAATTGCTTTATACGATGAATTATCTGCTTATGAAAACATGAAATTCTTCGGGAAAGTGTACGGCTTATCTGGAGCCGATTTAGAAAATAAAATCCAAGAAGTCTTAGAATTGGTTGGCTTAAAAGAACGCCAGAAAGATGCCGTCGATACGTATTCTGGGGGAATGAAACGAAGAATCAATATTGCTGTTTCGCTGATGCACGATCCTGAAATACTCATTATGGACGAACCCACTGTTGGAATCGATCCTCAATCGAGAAACTATATTTTAGAAATGGTTCGTCGGTTAAACCGCGAACGTGGTTTAACGGTTTTATACACCAGCCACTATATGGAAGAAGTCGAAAAGTTGTGCGATCGTGTCTACATTATGGATGACGGTCAAATTATCGCGTCCGGCACGAAAGATGAGTTGAAAAGCATTCTTTCGAATGAAGAAATGGTCCAAATTCAAGTGGAACAGCTAAACGATGCATTTGCGGAACGTTTATCCGCTCATGAAGGAATTAATCAAATGACTGCAGATGAGTCTGGTTATAACCTAATCGCTTCTAAAGGTGAACAACTGCTAGGGGATATTTTTGAAATGGCCAAACAAACGGATGCAAAAATTATCGGTGTTCATATTCAAGCGCCGACTTTAGAAGACGTCTTTTTACATCTGACCGGGCGGAAACTTAGAGATTAAGGAGGCGGGATAAGAGATGTTTAACTTAGTATTTAAAGATTTTTTGACGCTATCAAAAAGTAAAAGCGACCTTCTTGAATTGCTCTTTATGCCTTTCATTTTAATTGCCATTTTAGGCTTTTCACTCGGCGGTCTGATGATGAACGACCCTACCATCAACACCTTTCACATCGGAGTTGTCAATGAACAAAATTTCGAACAAGACCTTGAGCGTTTCGAAAACACCTTAAGAGAACAAGGGCTCCCTGAAGACATCGTTTCTCAACTTGTCGCAAACGCAAAAGAAGTAGAACCAACGCATATGATTGAAGACCTCTTAAATGACGAAGAATTTGAAGAAATTATGCTTGTAGAAGAGTTCAAGGATGCGGAGGCTGCTCAAAAAGCGCTCGAACAAGAAGAGATTACAGGTTACATTACGATTCCAGAAAATTTCAGCTCTAACGTTTTAGAAGCTATCTTCTTAGAAGAAGAAGCGACAGCGAACTTGGAAGTCAATATTTTGACCAATGCCAGTACTTCTGGAAACATTTTACAAAGTGTCGTTTCTACTTTTGCAGAGCAATACAACCTTGAAACCTCGATTGCGATGGCGACGGAGGGTCAAGCGACTCCACCAGAAAACACAATCCGTCATGGAGAAGTCCTTCAACTTTCAGTTGAAGAACCGATTACGGCCTTTCAATATTACACCATCGGTATGGGTGTTATGTTTGCCTTGTCTACCGCCCCCACTTTAGCCGGTCGAGCTTTTAAAGAAAAAGAACAACATGTTTTCGGACGAATTATGTTATCCGGAATGCACCCCTTAAAATATTTAACCAGTAAACTAATCGCCGGAACACTCATCACTTTTGCGCAGTTAGCCATTTTATTTCTATTGTCGACCCTTATTTTTGGAACTTTCCGTGGTAGAGATTTAGATTTTTGGTTAGATATGGTTTACACAACAGGTATTTTTGCACTTGTTGTAGGAAGTTTTGGCAGTTTATTGACCGCTATCTCTTTAAATGCCAACGATCTTACGACCGTAAACTTCTTTGGCTCTTTTGTCAGTGTCTTTGCCTTCTTAGGTGGAAGCTTCACTCCAGTAGAACAATTTTCTGATGCTTTAAGACAAGTAGGAAATTGGACACCGAATGGAGCTGCCATGACTTCTTATCTCCAAATTATGCAAGGGTTTGATTTTCAAGAAGTTCTTCCACTGCTGAGCAGAGTCATTGGAATGGCCATCGTTGCAATTATAATTTCTTTCTTTGTTTTTCCAAAAAGGAGGTTGGATTAAATGTGGGATGTATTTGTCCTTCAATGGAAAAGATTAATAAAACAACCTTTACTCATTTTATTATTTATTGGCCTTACGATACTCTTTGTTTATTTTCTAGGCGGCGCACAAATCAATTCATCCATTAATGTTCCTGTCTATACGGAAGAACTCACTGAAGATGAAATGACCCAGTGGTTGGATCGCTTAAATGAAACAGAAGAATTTACTTTTCAAGAAGTAGAATTCGAAGAGGTTGAAGAAGATATACGTATGAATGAAGTGGGATTTGCGATGGAATTAGGCGAAGAGACCTACCGCTTTTTAGTGGGTCGCCAATCCGAATCACTCCCAGCTGTGAATCAATATGTCTATCAAGTGTATTCACAAGAATCTCGTCTCCAAAATGTCGCAGAAGAGTTCCCCGAGGAAGAAATCACAGTAGAAGAATTGATTACCGTATCTTCTAGTGAATTAGCAGAAACCAGTGACTTGATTAATCAATATCAATTGCCGATTGTGATTGGAATGACTTTATATTTCACGATTTATTCTGTGATGTTCCTTCAAATGAATTTAATTGAAGAAAAACGAACCGGAACTTGGAATCGACTTATTTTCTCTCCGATATCAAAAACACAGTTATATCTAGGTCATCTGTCGCATTATTATTTAGTAGGTTTAGGACAGATTATATTGTCCTTTTTCATCCTGACCAATTTATTGGGTGTGGATTTAGGAACGAACTATCTTCCGATTATCGTTTTATTGCTGGCCTTTCTATTTGCGATTGTTGCTCTAGGTATATTTATCGCTGCTGCAGTCCCTTCTCCACAATCCTTGCAGGTGGTGATTCCAATTGTAGCGACAGCCATGGCCATGCTCGGTGGTGCCTTTTGGCCATTAGAAATTGTAAGCAACCGAGTGATTCTCTTTCTCTCTGAGCTCATGCCATTGAAACATGCGTTACATGGAGTGATTGACGCAATTCAATACAACTATTCTCTTGGCGAACTGTTCGAACCGATTGGAATTTTGATGCTTATGGGAATCTTGTTTATGGGAATTGGCATCAATCTTATGGAGAGAGCTTCGTTAAATCAGCAAGCATGAAGATTATGACAAAGTCTTTAGAAAAATCAAAAAGAGAATTTGCATTTCCTCGGATAGAAAATGTAAATTCTCTTTTAATGTCGATTATGTAACTTATAACTCCGTACTATTCTTACTCTTTCACCATTA
>DATGSY010000164.1:0-2965 GCA_035302125.1 Atopostipes sp. | reverse complement strand
TTCCAAATATTGAGTGGATGTTGGCCTGTGAAAAAGTGTTGCAGAAACAATTCCCAAACATTCCCTTTGCAGCCGTTTCTGCGGAAGACATCAATCGAAAAGAAAAAGTGCAAGGCATGAGAGAAAATCAATTTCTTTTCTTGATTTCTAGCACCATTCTCGAGCGAGGAGTGACTTTCCCAAACATTGATGTACTCGTTATTGGGGCAGAAGATTCAGTATTTACAGAATCCGCACTTGTCCAAATTGCCGGAAGATGTGGTCGTTCACCTGACTTTCCAACAGGAGAAGTCCTATTCTATCACGATGGAAAATCAATCGCGATGAAAAAAGCGGTCAAACAGATTAAAAAGATGAACAAACTAGCAAAGAGCAGAGGGTTGATCCAATGAGTAGTTGTGTGATGTGCAATCAACTTTTAACGTATAAGTTATCCTTTTCATTTTTATTTTCGAAGAATGCGTATGAAGAACCATTGATCTGTTCAAAGTGCCAAAGTAAATTTTTAAAAATTGACAAACAGTCCAGTTGTCCAGGATGCTCGCGTCCACAAAGTAAAAGAGAGATGTGTGGTGATTGTGAAAAATGGCAAGAAAAATATCCAAACATTCAGCTGAACCATACGGCTTTATTGTCTTACAACAATATGGCACGAGAATTTATGGATCAATATAAATTTCAAGGAGATTTAGTGATAGCGGATATTTTTAGTGCATCCTTTAAAAAAGCATTGAGTGGATATCAAAAGACACATTGGATTGTCCCAATCCCTTTGAGTCCTTTAAGCAAAGCGACTCGCGGCTTTAATCAAGTCGAGTTGTTATTAAAAAGATCAGGCATTTCCTATCGACAACTCTTAGAAAATGACACACCAGGAAAACTCCAGTCTAGCAAGAGTCGAAAAGAGCGACTAAAAACACCACAACCTTATCATTTGATGAAGGATCATGCTCTAAACAAAGAGGCGGTCAATCGTATTGTAATCGTCGATGATGTTTACACCACAGGGCGAACGTTGTTGCATGCACGGTTATTACTGGAAAACTTAAAAGACTACAAAGTTGAAACTCAATCGTTTTCTTTGTTTCGATAAGTTGCTGTATTTAGAAGAATGACTTCTAAATCACAAGGGCTTTTGTTGTGAAAAAAAACGCTCTCATGTATAATTATTGTAAGGTAAAAGATTTTCAAAAAAGTTTGAAATGATATATGGTAGTTATTAAATAGTTATCAAATAGTTTAGTTAAAAATGGACGGAAGGGTGAAGAAGTATGTTGAATTATAATGTACGCGGTGAGAATATTGAGGTTACTCCAGCAATCAGAGATTATGTGGAATCAAAGGTGGGTAAGGTTGAAAAGTACTTTGACGAGGTGCCTGAAGCCAATGCACACGTCAATTTAAAGATATACTCTGATCGAACAGGGAAAGCTGAAGTAACTATCCCTTTACCAAATATTGTCTTGCGAGCAGAAGAAACTTCGCCAGATTTATATGGAAGTATCGATTTAGTTTCGGATAAGCTCGAACGACAAATAAGAAAATACAAAACAAAAGTGAATCGTAAATTCCGCACGCAAAGGGCAGAAATACCTACGGATGCGGTTGAACCAGATTTAAAAGAGAAAACATCTGAGTTGGACGATGAAATTAATGAAGAGCTAAACGGTGGAGCAGAAGAAGAAGCTTCAGACATTCGAATCGTACGTACAAAACGATTTGACCTAAAACCAATGGGTGCTGAAGAAGCCGTTCTGCAAATGGAGATGTTAGGGCACAATTTCTTCGTATTCTTAGATGCGAATACAGAAAGCACAAATATTGTGTACCGTCGAGACGATGGCGACTACGGTCTGATTGAAACAGATGAAATGGAACTCTAATACTAATCCACATCAGTGAGCAACATGGGGAGCAGCGAATAAAACGCTGCTCCTTTTTTCTTTTGCACTTTTTTAAATGGATTACGCACGTGCAAAATGAATCTGCACTTTTTTAAATGGATTACGCACGTGGAATCCTCAATAGTACTCGCACACACCAATCTCGTCTACACATGTTCTTTTTTCATATACCTTTTTCATTTCTGTACAACGGAATCGTTTAAAGATTCAAAAAAATGTAAAACCTTTGTTAAGCCTGTGAATTATTAGCAAATTGCAATTGTATTTTAGGGCCATTCTTGTTATTATATTTATTAGTCTAAACGTTACTATGGAAACACTCGCTCAATAGATGTATTGAGCTTTTTTAACGATTTCAATGATTATTAAATGTATGGAAAAGATATCTGAATGAACAGTGGAAACTGTTATTTAAGGAGACTGAAAAGATGGTTCAATTTTTAAAAGAATTATTTGATACAGACCGTCAAACGCTTAAAAGATATGGTTCGGTCGCTGATCAAATTGAAGCAATGGCGGATGAATATGAACAACTTTCAGACGAAGAGTTACAAGCCAAAACACCTGAATTTAAAAGTCGTCTAGAAGCTGGAGAGACTTTAGATGATATTTTAACAGAAGCTTTTGCGACCGTACGTGAAGCTTCTCGTCGTGTGTTAGGGTTATATCCGTTCCCTGTCCAGTTAATGGGTGGAATGGCGCTGCACGAAGGTAACATCGCTGAAATGAAAACCGGTGAAGGTAAGACATTAACTGCAACAATGCCTGTGTATTTAAATGCCTTAGCGGGCAAAGGTGTGCATGTGGTTACGGTAAACGAATATCTAGCAACTCGTGACGCGGAAGAAATGGGCGAGCTATACGAGTGGTTAGGTCTTTCGGTTGGCTTGAATTTAAATTCAAAATCTTCAGCTGAAAAGAGAGAAGCTTATGCTTCTGACATTACGTATACAACCAACAACGAATTAGGGTTCGATTATCTTCGAGACAATATGGTCGTTTATAAAGAAGATATGGTACTTAGACCATTATCTTTTGCGATTTTAGATGAGGTCGACTCA
>DATGSY010000163.1:0-6503 GCA_035302125.1 Atopostipes sp. | reverse complement strand
CACCCAACAGCTGCTGAAGAATTTGTAACGATGCGTTAAGCTTATATAAATCATTTTAAGTGGAAGGTACCTAAAAAGGTTCCTTCCCTTTTTTATATACTTACAAAAAAGGACTGATATAAAGCTAGATAGATTGCAACTTTTACCAGCAGTCGTATATACTCTACTTAATATGAACCGCTAAATATCCGTTTAATTGAATCAGAAGAGTGGAGGAGTAAGATGGAAAAAGAGAAAAGTACTGGACGTAAAGTATCGCTTGTATGGTTATTCACTCTGCCTTTACTTGGTGTAGTACATAGATTATTTGTATTATTGGGATGGCTTCAAATGGGGAGTTGGTTAAACTTCATCATGATGCTTTTTATTCCAGTTGTTTGGATCTATATTATTCTTCAAGAGACAGATGAACCCTTTGCTCCTTTATTCTTTATCGGATTCTTAAGCGGTTTGCTGGTGTCGATCACCGAGCTCATCTACTGGCTTATCACACGAGAACCTTTAGGACCTGCGGATACCAATTGGAGTTTAGATGACCTCCTGGGTGCTATTAACCAACTCTTACTAGTTATTTTTCCATTTATAGGCCACATCATGTTAGGCCTATTAACTGGGGCAATCGCTGGCTTCATCGGGAAAAGAATTGTAGAAAACAGATGAGATCGAAAGAAAACGATGCATTAAATGCAACAATCATCTACCCTTAAGAAACAAGAAAGGGCTGGCCATAGTGAAAAGTCAAAAAAATACTCGAAAATATGGATTAATGACCGTTGGAGTCTTATTGCTATTCTTTATTCTTTGGATGATTTGGGGGAACGCCACCATTCAAATCAGTCATTTAACCATTGAAAGTGAGCAATTGCCTGAAGAATTCAACACTTTTAAAATCGCTCATGTTTCTGATTTACACAATAAAAACTGGGGAGATCGGCTCATTCAACCTCTGCAAGAAGAAAATCCAGAGCTTATTGTGATTACTGGGGATTTAATCGATTCACAAAGAATAGACCTCAATGTTGCTTTGGAATTTATTGAAGAAGCCAAAGAGATTGCTCCTATTTATTTTGTGACAGGAAATCAAGAAGCCGTCAGTGAGGACTACCCGGCATTAAAAGCAGGACTTTTAGCTCAAGGCGTTCATATCTTGGAGAATCAAATGGCTTCCCTTCATATAGGGGAATCAGAGGTTTTACTGATTGGTCTTGAAGATCCTTTGTTTATGGTAGATGAACACCCCGTGATTGAACACCCAGAGATTGTTTATAACGATCTTCAAAATCGTCGAAATGACTTTGAAGGCTTTACAATTCTGTTGTCCCATCGTCCAGAGCTGTTTGATTTGTACACGGAAAACAATATAGATTTAGTTTTGTCCGGCCATGCGCATGGTGGACAATTCCGAATTCCCTTTTTAGGGGGCGTTTATGCACCTGACCAAGGGTTCTTTCCTGAATATACTACAGGCATTTATACGGAAGAGAACACGAATATGGTCGTCAGCAGAGGCCTTGGAAACAGTGTGATTCCTGTTCGTTTCAACAATCGACCAGAACTCATTTTTCTCGAACTAAAAAATGAATAACCGCGTACTTTGAGGGCTAAACAATCGTCATGAGATGTATTAGCTCTTATTTTTTTCTTAAGGCATGAAATGACTCTACGTTACTTGGTTATTCATCTATCCATTACAAGTCGGTGCGATGTAATGGCTGTGAGGTGTCTATCCATTACAACTAAGGTTGGTGTGATGGCTGGAAGGCGTCTATCCATTACAAGGGGGGCAATGTAATGGCTGGAGGAGGTCTATCCATCACAAATGGGTCGGATGTGATGGCTGGAGGGTGTCTATCCATCACAAGTGGGGACGATGTGATGGATAGAGACTCCTCTTCCTCTAAAATAACAAAAGATATTGCTAAGCGACGACTTAGCAATATCTTTTTACATGTTTAACTCCTCATTTGAATAGAAATTCTAATTATCATATGTTTCAATCAGAAATTGACTGATAACATTTCCAATTCGCTCGTATCCTTCTTCATTGGGATGCACATGATCCACAAAGAAATCAGCATGGTTCTCTTCGTTAAAACCACTCGTGCGGTATAAATCTAATGTTGGAAGATTGTGATGTTGACCACTTTTTAGGATGGTGTCCACAAATTCAATTAAATAATCGCCATTTCCATTGGGTTGGATTGTCGCACTCTCTCCGCCAAGATTCTCGTGGTTCATCCGCCAAGTCGGTGTAATTAATACAAGTTCTAAGTGCGGGTAAGCATCCAGAATAGTCGTTATAAAGTAATTTAAAGCACCGCTGAACGTTTCTCTCGTTAAATCTGTCGAATGGCCTAAAGAGACAACACCCGCTTGGTTTCCCATATAATCGTTAGTTCCAATCAAAAGTGAAACCAGATCTACATCATTAAAATCAATCCTTTTTAAGTGGTGATAGTGGTCAATAAATTCTTCCGAATAATTTCGGTCTTCTTGAATAGCTACATCTTGTGCGCTAAAATCTCTTGAGACGATTGCATCTACAAGTTTAGTCGGTGAAAATTCATCATATGCTGAATGCGGATGATAAGCTAAACGAGTCCCTTTAAATCCTAGGTTATGTACAGTCATTCCTGTTGTCATTTCAATCACTTCAGGATAGTGGCCAAATTCTGTCACAGAATCACCAAATGTAACCATTGTATTACCCGCAAGAATATTTTGTTGTTCTGGTGTAGCAGAAACGGTTGAGTGTTCTGTTTCAGGAAAGGGTTGGTTGGCTTGGTTTCTAAAATACACAAGAGAGAGAAGTGCAGTAGTCAGTAATAGAAAAGCGGAAATAAATTTAAAGGATTTTTTTCTTTTCATGGACACCCAACTTTCTGATAAGGATTGTGTATATTATAGAAGTTGACGAGAGGCCTGTAAAGGACATTTTGATAATTACAGATTTCTTGACTAACCATAAACGAAAGTAGGTTTACGATTTTTTAAGCCATTCGTTTCATAAAAAATAATCATATGTTAAGATTAAAAGTAAATAAATTGAGCGGGAGAGCAGATGAATGAAGAGTTTATTAAAGTATTTTCACGGCTATAAGTTAATGGCCTTTTTGGCACCTTTGTTTAAATTAACTGAAGCTTTATTAGAACTAACTGTGCCTTTAATTATTGTGCGCATTATTGATATCGTCATTCCAGCGAATGACCGTCGATTACTTCTTATGTATGTAGGGCTGATGTTTTTGGTAGCCCTGGTGAGTTGGGGATTTTCCATTACCGGACAATTTTTCTCAGCTAGAGCCGCGATTGGCTATACGAAAAATTTGAGTAAAGATTTATTTAAAAAGACCATTGCACTGAGTCAATCGGCTTTTGATAAATTTACACCAAGTAGTTTGGTTTCCAGAGTCACA
This sequence comes from Atopostipes sp., assembly GCA_035302125.1. Taxonomy (GTDB): domain Bacteria; phylum Bacillota; class Bacilli; order Lactobacillales; family Carnobacteriaceae_A; genus Atopostipes. The sequence goes on along the minus strand of DATGSY010000163.1, from coordinate 3,087 downwards.
GGGGATACCTTTCAGATTCAAACAGGTTTAAATATCTTTTTCCGCTTATTTTTACGTTCTCCATTTATTGTTTTTGGATCTTTATTTATGGCGGTACAAATTGATACGCGTACGGCCCTTTATTTTATAGTGATGATACTTATTTTATTTGCTATTATCGTCGGGATACTGCTGATTACGACACCTTATCAACAGCAAATACGAGAAAAGTTTGACCGTTTAGTCACTTCGACACGTGAACAAATGCAAGGATTCCGAGTGATCCGAGCATTTCGTCAAGAAGATCGTGAAAAAGAAGAGTTTAAGACCTTAAATGAAGACTTAACAAAGAAGCAACAACAAACGGGTTATATTTCGATTCTGACGAATCCTTTAACTTATGTAACGATTAACCTGACGCTTATTCTTCTGTTATGGGATGGAGCTGGATTTGTCTATGAAGGAACATTGACGCAAGGACAAATTGTGGCATTGGTAAATTATCTTTTAGCGATTTTGGTAGAAGTTATCAAACTTGTTATGCAAGTCATCCGCTTGAATCGAGCATGGGTCAGTGCAAGACGTGTCGCTCGAGTGATGAATTATGAAACGGAAACAGATGAATTTAAGCGTATGGAAGACAAAATTCAACCAGAGGGTGCTTTAGCTGGCGAAGAGGGCACACAACCAAAAGAAGTGGCCTTTTCATTTAATGAAGTACATTTTAGTTACCCAATGTCTAAAGTCAATGTATTACATAATCTAAACTTTCAAGTCGAAAAGGGCAGTCTTTTTGGGATTATTGGAGGAACGGGCGCTGGAAAATCAACTGTTCTACATTTAATCTCAAATATCTACTTACCGACTGAGGGAGAAATTTTATACCATCCTTCGATTTATGCTGGAAGTTCAAGAAATGAATTACGAGATGAAATTAGTGTCGTTTCCGGGAAAGTCGCTTTATTTAAAGGGACCATTCGTTCCAACTTATTGGTTGCGAAAGAAGATGCAACCGAGGAAGAAATGTGGCAAGCCTTAGAAGATGCACAAGCGAAGTCATTTGTCGAAGATTTGGCTCTTGGTTTAGATGCTCCGGTTTCAGCTTTTGGACGAAACTTTTCTGGTGGGCAAAAACAACGATTAACGATTGCGCGAGCATTACTAAAACCAAGTCAAATTTTAATTTTCGATGATGCAACTTCCGCATTAGATTATTTAACCGAAGCGAATTTACTCAATACTTTGACCGAAAGATACAGTGACCGCACGATTATTTTAGTGTCTCAGCGAACACGCAGTATCGAAAATGCGGATCAAATCCTCGTGATGGATGCCGGACACCAAGTCGGTTTAGGTACCCATGAAGAGCTATTAGAAGATAATCAACTTTATCAAGAAATCTATGAATCTCAACTTGTTGCGGAGGTGGAATAATGAAAACAAATCGAAAAGATACTGGAAGACGTTTGCTTCAATTATTAGCGGATTACAAATTATTCCTCTTTGCAATTCTTATTTTATCAATTATTCAAGTCGGATTGACTGTTTATTTACCCATTCTGATTGGTCGAGCGGTCGACAGTATTATTGCGGAAGGACAAGTCAGTTTTGCCAATTTAGAAACGATTTTGATGCAAATGATTATAGTGGTTATTGCCAATACTTTGGTGCAGTGGATGTTGCCGACCATGTATCAAAAAATCTCTTATCAAATGACACGAGATTTAAGGCAATCGGCCTTGGAAAAAATGCACAACATGCCACTTAGTTTTGTAGATAGTCGAAGTACGGGAGACTTAGTTAGCCGCTTAACGACGGATACGGAGCAGTTAAATGACGGAATGTTGATGGTATTTGAACAGTTCTTAATTGGGGTCTTAACGATTTTATTTACATTAGTTATGATGTTTCGCATTAACCCTGTCATGATGGCTGTAGTAGCAATACTGACGCCGTTGTCTCTATTGGTTTCTCGTTTTATTGCGACAAGAAGTTACGATTATTTCACAAAGAGTGTCGAGTCACGGGGGGAGCTTTCTGAAATTGTCGAGGAAAGTTTAACGCAAAATGAAATCATTACGCTGTTTAATATTTATGATGAACGTGAAGATCAGTTCAATGAGATTAATGAGCGCTATAGCGAGTACTCAGAAAAAGCAACTTTCTACTCATCAACGGTAAATCCAACAACGCGTTTTATCAATGCGTTAATTTATGCTGGAGTCACTTTTATGGGGGTCATTTTAATCTTAAACAATGGCTTAACTGTCGGTGGATTAACGGTATTCTTAAACTATGCGAGAGAGTATACGAAGCCGTTTAACGACATTTCAAACGTTCTAGCCGAACTACAAAGTGCTCTGGCTTCTGCCAACCGCTTGTTTACGATTTTAGATGGGCCGGTGGAAGAAGAAACTGGAACAAAAGAATTCGATACAGATCAAGTCCAAGGGCGCGTCGCCTTTGAAGACGTCGATTTCTCTTACGTCGAAGATGTGGAACTGATTCAAGATTTAAATGTGGATGTCGAACCTGGTATGAAAGTAGCCATTGTTGGTCCAACCGGTGCTGGTAAATCAACCATGATCAACTTATTGATGCGATTTTATGAAACAGACGCCGGTCAAATTACTTTAGAAGGCGAGCCGATTACCGATTACACAAGAGCTTCGCTGCGTGAACAGTTAGGAATGGTCTTACAGGATGTTTGGCTAAAATCAGGAACCGTACATGATAATATTGCCTATGGTCATCCAGATGCCGATCGAGAAACCGTCATTGAAGCTGCAAAATCAGCTCGGGCACATACCTTTATTCAAGCTTTACCTGATGGTTATGACACGGTATTAAGTGACGGAGGAACGAGCTTATCTAAAGGGGAGCAGCAGTTGCTATCGATTGCGCGTATTTTCGTTTCTGTACCAAATGTATTAATTCTTGACGAAGCGACGTCATCGATTGATACGCGTACGGAAATTGAAATTCAAAAAGCCTTCCATACGTTAATGGAAGGACGCACGAGTTTTATTATTGCGCACCGTTTATCAACAATTCAAGATTCCGATTTAATCTTATTCTTGATAGTTGGACAAGTTGTCGAACTAGGCA
>DATGSY010000162.1:0-2679 GCA_035302125.1 Atopostipes sp. | reverse complement strand
GATCCTTTCGTTAAATTACGTCCAATGGATTTACTCGCTCCAATAATCGGAGCCAAGTTAGGCGTTTTATCCGTATTGATTGGTGTTGGAACTGCCACAATATGAAACGTACAATCTTGAAGATCTTCTTCATTACTTGTGAAATAAAGGGATGTCGCTTGAATCGATTCATCACCAACTTCATCAGTCACATCATTTCCCGCTTTATATTGTGCAAGTTTCGCTTCGTTAACATCAAATCCTGTTACAGCATACGTCTTGGCTAGCTCAACTGCTAATGGTAAACCTACATAACCTAAACCAATAACGGAAACACGCTTTTCTTTATTTTTTAATGCTTCAAATAAACTCATTATTTTTGCCCTACCTTTAAATTATTGATGAATAGTTCGTAATTCCGATATGACTATTATACAATGAATGATAACAGATAACATTATAAATGCGTATTAATTTCTTATCATTCATCTATACGAAGATAAAATATGGATGAAAAGTGTCAAAGCTCAACGTAAAGGAGATAAAAAATGACTCAAATTAAAAAAGCAATCATTCCAGCTGCAGGGTTAGGAACAAGATTTCTACCTGCAACGAAAGCACAACCGAAAGAAATGTTACCAATTGTTGATAAACCAACCATTCAATATATAGTAGAAGAAGCGGTTGCATCAGGAATAGAAGATATTATCATTATTTCCGGACGTGGCAAGCGAGCAATAGAAGATCATTTCGATACATCTTATGAATTAGAAGCAAAACTTGAACAAAAGGAAAAGTATGAATTACTCGAGCTCGTGCAATCCATTTCTAACTTAGCAAATATCCATTATATTCGCCAAAAAGAACCAAAAGGACTTGGACATGCTATTTATTGTGCCCATAGTTTTATCGGAAATGAGCCATTTGCGGTATTATTAGGAGATGATATCGTCGTATCCGAAGAACCTTGTTTAAAACAGTTAATCGACGTATATGAACAATATGAAACATCTGTCATTGGTACACATCAAGTGCCAAAAGAAGATGTATCCAAATATGGCATCATTCAACCCGTACATGGTGGGGCAGGAAAAGCAGTGCAAGAAATCGAATCACTTGTAGAAAAGCCGCATATAGAAGAAGCACCATCGACTTTAGCTATTATGGGGCGTTATATTTTAACACCTGCTATTTTCCCGATTTTAGAAAATTTATCTGCAGGAAAAGGTGGAGAAATTCAATTAACAGATGGACTTATTAAGTTAAATGAAATGGAAAAAATCCTCGCCTACAATTTCGAAGGGACAAGATATGATATCGGGGATAAACTAGGCTTTGTCAAAGCTACTATCGACTTTGCTCTTTTACGAAGCGACTTGCAAGATGATATTAAAGCGTATATGCAGCAGAAATTAGCAGAAGATACAGTGTGATTTTTAACAGGGCGATCCGAGAGCGAGTCGCCCTGTTGGTATACACAGCTCAAACATTCCACCACTCTCTATTGAACATGTTAAAATTTATACCTTAATGAATTTCATTTACTCAATAATCATTATTTATTCCTCCTCATCAAGATTCGCAAGAAACTACCAAAAGTTATACGCTAATAAGTACATATCCGTCTATTTTGAACACATTACTTGTTCTTGGCTTTCCTACATTTCATTTAAATAGAAATTCAATGTAGTTTTTGATGACTTTTAATTAATTTCACCATTAACTACTCTCCTTTTATTTTTACGATTTCCTATTGATGCTTCATCTTTATGAACAAGTACATCTTTCATAATCGACATCGGCAAGCGACCAAACCGAAGGTAATTAGCAATAACAAACGCATCGATTTCATTGGTTTTATCCATATCGCTATAACTCTTTTTCAAATTAGCCCTGAGATATCCCTAGTGTGAACATCGATCAGCAACCTCGTTTATGAGTACTATTCCTGATTCGAAAGCCGCCCTAGAGCTACTAACATCTAGGTTCGAGATTCAGGGTGCACAGCCTGCGAGTAGGAAGTTCCGCACGTACACTGGGAAACAGTCTATTTATGTGGTCGAGCCACAAGGGGGAAAAGAATTGTCCCAAATGATACTAAGTTCATTATCTAGGAATATCTCAGGACGTCCAAGTGATTAAACTATATTTTTATAAATGTAAGAATATCTGGGCTCAAATGAAAGAGCCTAAATATAATATACGAGGGGGCATTTAAGTGAAAGTGTTAGAGTGTTTACAAACGGGGATTGAAAAGACAATTGCTGATATCGAAACAAAACGGACACAAATTGAAGCCATCCAGCGATCGGTGAGAGATTTACACTCACTTGATGATGCCTTAACAGGCCAAGCTGGCGATTCAATTCGCGGTTTCTATAAGAACACGCATGAACCATTTCTTATCTTTTTGCATCAGTCAATGACAGATTACGAGCTGGCGTTGGAAAAAATAAGAGAAGCGGTCAATTCTGTTGAATCAGATTCGAATGGATATATCAGTCAAGCGTTCCTGGAAGAGGAAGTCACCGAAGCCTTTGAGAAAGTAGGGCTCGAAGTGAAAGCATTTGCCGATGATGCAAATGAAATTCTCAATAATGTGAGCGATCTGGTGACAACTACAGAAATCGATGAATCCGAAGTGATGGATAATGTGCGCCAAGGAAAAGAAAAAGCGACTGACCTTGTGGAAGAACTCGT
>DATGSY010000161.1:0-9835 GCA_035302125.1 Atopostipes sp. | reverse complement strand
GATTGAAATTGTTCGACCATTTGTAGAAGAAGCAAAAAGTTTTAAAATCAATACAAAACGTGCAGACCATGAGTATGAACATGACACTATGGCAATGAACCGTGCGCTTGGAGCGGCGGTTGCGACTGCGTTTCCAGAGCTGGAAGTGAAAATGGATGAACCAGATTTGACTGTTCGTACAGAAGTTCGCCATGATGGTATTTATTTATCCGTTGAAACGATCCAAGGACCAGGCGGCTTGCCGGTTGGAACAGCTGGAAAAGGGATGCTCATGTTATCCGGTGGGATTGATTCTCCGGTAGCTGGTTATTTATCGATGAAACGCGGAATTGATGTTGAAGCGGTACACTTTGCGAGCCCACCATATACCAGTCCTAAGGCTTTACAAAAAGCAAAAGACTTAGCTGCTAAACTGGCGCGATTTAATGGACAAGTGACATTTATTGAAGTGCCGTTTACAGAAATTCAAGAACAAATTAAAAAAGATATTCCAGAAGGGTATATCATGACCGTTACGCGTCGTATGATGTTGCGTTTGACCGATTTGATTCGAGAAGAACGTGGAGGACTAGCGATTATGAACGGAGAATCGCTTGGACAAGTCGCTTCGCAAACCTTAGAAAGTATGTTGGCGATTAATGAAGTTACAGCGACGCCAATTTTACGTCCACTTGTCGCCATGGATAAAACGGAAATTGTAGAGATTGCTCAAACTATCGATACCTATGATCTTTCCATTTTACCTTATGAAGACTGCTGTACAATCTTCACACCGCCACGTCCAAAAACAAAACCAAGTGTCGAGCGGGCAAAAGAATACGAAGATGCATTAGATGTTGAGGGGCTAATTGAACGTGCAATGGCTGGTCTTAAGATTGAAAAAATTGGACCAGAATCAAACAGCGCACAAAAAGAAGAGAAGATCTTTGAAGGTCTTTTGTAAATCGAATAAAATATCGAAAAGGACTCTTTCTTAGGGTCCTTTTTCTATTTCAGTACTTACAAATTGACACACCGGCTTTTACACTTTACTATTTAATTAAAGAAACCCCTATCCATTCTTTTACTTCATTGCAACCATAAAACCTACTTACATAATCTTTTGTTCACTTGCACAAAGATATGGGGTGAAAATTATGGAAACTTTATCTTATGATCATTCGAGGGCAAGCTTGCTCCCAATGCTTATTTTAGGGTTTATAATGTTTGCAGCAAGCGTCTTCTTACTATACCTAGGCCTAGAAACGGATTTTATATTACCACAGATAGGATTAGCCACCAGTACGTTCAGCATTCTTGCAGGTGGTTTTGGAACGTTGTTTTTTGGTTTTGCCTTTCTCTTTATCCTTTACCGCTTTATTTTTCCAAAAGGTGCTTTGATAATAACCGATCGGGGAATATTTGATAATACCAATGCCATCGGTTCCAAAGAACTCATTCCTTTTGAAGGGATGAAAAATGCGAAGTTGGAGATCATTAATGCCACACCATGTATTGGCATTGATTTGCATAATGAAGAAGACTATTTAAAGAAACTACCTACGATTAAAAGAAAAGCGCATGAACTCAATAAGAAATATTTTAAGACCAGTGTGATTTCTTTGAACGTCCCACATGAAAGCAGAGAAGAACTATTGGAGATTATCGATATCATTAACGAACGTATTGAAATAACTAGTGTCCGTAAAAAAATGAATTGGATAAAGGAATCCGATAAGGTTTGATATTTTTTTAAAAAGTGATATGATAAAGAATGTCTAAATGAAATCAATATAAATAGATGAAGCGTTGATCAAGAGGAGTAAGTTCCCCATTTATTCCAGAGAGAGGGTGGCTGGTGAGAACCCTTATAAATGGAAACTGAAGGTTGCTTGTGAGCGAACGAAAGTTTGGTGGACAGTCCATTATAACTGTCAATGAGAGGTATGCAGAGCAGATGAATGCTCTGTATATAAATTAGGTGGTACCGCGATTGAATGAGCATTCGTCCTTTAGAGGATGGGTGCTTTTTTTATTTCTTATATCTCATGAGCATAAAAATAATGTGAAAATATTCATCCATATCAACTCATACACCAATCATTTAAAGACAATAACTATAATAAGAAATTTAAGGAGTGATTCTCTTGGCAAAAGAAACAGAGATGCCGACAAAATATCAACCCAATGCGGTTGAAGAAGGTAAATATGACAAGTGGTTAGAACTTGACCTATTCAAAGCGAGCGAAGATGATGAAGCAGAACCCTATTCTATTGTGATTCCACCACCAAACGTTACAGGAAAATTACACTTAGGACATGCTTGGGACACAACTTTACAAGACATCATTATTCGACAAAAAAGAATGCAAGGTTACGACACGTTATGGTTGCCGGGAATGGACCATGCTGGAATTGCAACTCAAGCGAAAGTCGAAGAAAAACTGAATGAAGAAGGCACAAACCGTCATGAACTAGGGCGAGAAAAATTCTTGGATGAGGCATGGAAATGGAAAGAAGAATATGCAGAAAACATCCGGGATCAATGGGCTAAAGTAGGTTTATCCCTAGATTATGCGCGTGAACGTTTCACTTTAGATGAAGGATTAAATAAAGCCGTCACAAAAGTTTTTGTTGACCTTTATGAAAAAGGCAAGATTTACCGTGGCGAATACATCATCAACTGGGATCCAAAAGCTCAAACAGCGCTTTCTGATATCGAAGTGGAGCACAAAGATGTGAATGGTGCATTCTATCACATGAAATATCCTTTAGCGGATGACAGTGGCGATTATTTAGAAATCGCAACAACACGTCCAGAAACAATGTTGGGAGATACAGCGGTTGCTGTACATCCAGAAGACGATCGATATAAAGATTACATCGGAAAAACCATCATTCTTCCTTTAATGAATCGCGAAATTCCAATTATCGCGGACGAATATGTCGACCGTGAATTTGGAACAGGTGTCGTTAAAATTACACCTGCACATGATCCAAATGACTTCGAAGTTGGAAATCGCCATGACCTTGAACGATTAAACGTCATGCATCCGAATGGTTCAATGAATGAAAATGCTGGGAAATATGAAGGCTTGGACCGCTTTGAAGCACGTAAACAAGTCGTTGGAGACCTAGAGGATGAAGGTTTATTAATCAAAATAGAAGAGATGGTTCATAGTGTTGGGCATTCCGAGCGTACGGGTGTCGTTGTAGAACCAAGATTATCTACTCAATGGTTTGTTCGTATGGAAGAATTGGCCCAAAACGCATTAGACAACCAAAAAACAGAAAATAAGGTTCACTTCTATCCGGAACGATTTGAAAAAACATTTATTAATTGGATGGAAAATGTTCATGATTGGGTCATTTCTAGACAGTTATGGTGGGGCCACAGAATCCCAGCTTGGTACCACAATGAAACGGGAGAGCTTTACGTTGGGCAAGAAGCACCAAAAGACAGCGAAAACTGGACGCAAGACGAGGATGTCTTGGATACATGGTTCAGTTCTGCTTTATGGCCATTTACCACAATGGGCTGGCCAGATACGGAATCTAGAGACTATCAAAGATATTACCCAACAAACACATTAGTGACAGGATATGACATTATATTCTTTTGGGTTTCACGTATGATTTTCCAAGGCTTAGAATTTACAAATGAACGTCCGTTTGAAAATGTATTGCTGCACGGGTTAATTCGTGACGAACAAGGACGTAAAATGAGTAAGTCACTTGGCAATGGGATCGACCCAATGGATGTTATCGATCAATATGGGGCGGACTCCCTTCGTTGGTTCTTAACGAACGGTTCGGCTCCAGGCCAAGACATTCGATTTAGCTACGAAAAAATGGATGCCGCATGGAACTTCATCAATAAAATCTGGAACGCCAGTCGTTATGTGATGATGAACCTTGGAGATTTTACTTTTGAAGATATGAATCTTGAAGGTGAAAAAACATTGGCTGACCGTTGGATTCTTGCCCGGTTAAACGAAACAATTGGTCACGTTACGGAGCAATTTGAGAAGTTTGAATTTGGAGAAGCTGGTCGAGCGTTATACAACTTCATTTGGGATGACTATTGTGACTGGTACATTGAAATGTCCAAAGAAATCTTAAATGAGGGGACAGAAGAACAAAAAATCACAACGCGCAGCATTTTAACTTATGTCCTCGATCAAACCTTGCGCTTGCTGCATCCAATCATGCCATTTGTGACAGAAGAAATATGGCAGCATCTTCCCCATGAAGGTGAATCCATTATGGTTGCAGAATATCCAGTAGTTCATGAGGAATTCACGGACGATGAAGCGCGCACAAACATGAATATGCTGATTGAACTGATTAAAGCTGTACGAAATATTCGCCAAGAAGTGAATCGCCCCATTTCAAAACCGGTGGATATGATGATTAAAGCCAATTCAACAGAAGAAAAAGAAGTCTTCGAGGCAAACCGGTCCTTCATCGAACGTTTCTGTAATCCAAGTGATTTAACCATCGACACAGAGGTTTCTGTTCCAGATGAAGTCATGACTGCAGTGATTAAAGGTGCTGAACTTTTCTTCCCACTTGAAGGGCTCGTTGATATTCAAGAAGAACTTGCTCGCCTAGAAAAAGAGCTTGAGAAATGGCAAAGCGAGATTAAACGTGCACAAGGCAAGTTAAGCAATGAAAAATTTGTTGAAAATGCACCTGAAGATGTTGTTCAAGCGGAACGAGATAAAGAAGCAGAGTATAAGAAACGCTATGCGTCGGTTGAAGATCAAATTGAAAAGTTAAACCAATTAAATCAGTAAGTTTCATATAAAATATCACTTAAGGGAGCTAATGATGAGTAAAATTAAAACAGTTATATTCGATATGGACGGCTTAATGTTTGATACAGAGAAAATTTATTATAAGGCTAACCAAGAAACTGCGGATGCACTTGGTATGGATTATGGGTTTGAAACGTATAAGCAATTTATTGGTGCAGGAGACGACGTATATGTTGAAACTATGCATGAGTTATACGATGACCATGAAACACTCGCTCAGTTTTTTGAAGACAGCAATAAAGAACTTGAAGACCATTTATTAAATGGCCCTGTAGACTTGCATGAAGGGTTGATTGAGTTACTGGATTATTTGAAGGAAGAAGAAATTCCAGCGGTTGTTGCGTCAAGTACTCCGCGTCATTTAGTGGATCATTTGCTTGAACGGCTAGAAGTTCGTCCATACTTTAAAGATGTTGTAGGTGGGGATGAAGTACCGACAGCCAAACCAGATCCAGCGATTTTTAATAAGGCCTTTAAAAAGACGGGAATTGAGAACAAAGAAAATGCATTGGTGTTAGAAGATTCCGAAAATGGTGTATTAGCTGCAATTGGTGCTGGCATTCCAGTCATTCATATTCCAGACATGATTGAATTGGATGATTCGTTAAAAGAAAAAACAGCAGCTGTGTTGCCTAATTTACACCATGTGATTGATTATATTGAAGAAAGAAATAAATAAAACAAAATAAATAAAACTTTTTTCGTTAAAATCCTCTTTTTTAGCAAATATATATAGTAGGGCTATTTATATTTCAAAAGAAAAGAGGATTTTTTTATGAGCAAAAATGTACAAGAAACAAACATCCAAGTCATTCCAGAAGAATCACGCCCACGTGAACGGATGGAACATTTTGGACCCAAAGCTTTGGCTGATCATGAATTGTTAGCCATTCTCTTACGGACTGGCACAAGAGATCGAAATGTCGTGACATTAGCACTGGAAGTTTTACGAGAAGTGGAAGATTTATATATGTTTCGGCATACGTCACTTCAGGAGTTAATGAAAATTCCAGGAATTGGACGGATAAAAGCGATAGAAATCTTAGCCGCCATAGAATTTGGTCGGCGGATAAATAATGCGACCCAGGTCAAAGAAGGAACGGTTCTTTCAAGTAGTTGGGTTGGCAATTACTTGTCCAAAGATTTATCCAATCTGACACAAGAAAATGTTGTGGCTTTGTATTTAAATACAAAAAATGAAATCATTAAAAAAGAAACTATTTTTGTGGGGTCATTAAATAGTGCGGTGGCTCATCCGAGAGAAATTTTTAAAGGTGCCGTTCGATATTCCGCAGCACGTATTATTATTGCGCACAACCATCCGTCTGGAAATACAGAACCTTCTGAAGCGGATTTTTCATTCACAAGACGCATGGTGGATGCAGGAGAATTGATGGGGATAGAAGTATTGGATCATTTCATTATTGGTGAAAACGACTACTTAAGTCTAAGAGAACACGGTTTAATGTAGTTGGTTTACTAGTAGAATGTTTTAAAAGATTAAAAGATAAGTCAAAAGACTTGCAGTTTTAAAAGAGGGGTGCTATTATTAACTTAGCATTTTGGTAAGGAAGGAAATACAATGTTTAATAAGCATTCCAATTCGTACCTTGCAAATATGCAAATTTTTATAAGTGCATAAGGCACGAGGAGGAAACATAGTATTATGGAAACAGGAACAGTAAAATGGTTTAACGCAGAAAAAGGATTCGGATTTATTGAACGTGAAGGTGCAGACGACGTATTTGTACACTTCTCAGCAATCAACGAAGAAGGTTTCAAAACTTTAGAAGAAGGTCAAACAGTTACTTTTGATATCGAAGAAGGCGACCGTGGACCTCAAGCAGCAAACGTTCAAAAAGCTTAATTTAAGCAAAACCGAATGTAAAAGTTAATTTTACAAATAAAGGACCGAGGAGACAGTATTGTCCCTCGGTTTTCTTCTTTTATACGGGGATTTTAGTCTTTAATCGGATCCAAGAAAGGCTACTTAATGATGTTAGCTCTTGGCTAAAATTATCTCTCAAGAAGGATATGTTTTATAGCTTAAGACCTCATTTGAATTGAGGGATTTTTTTGATTGTTCCTTTTTTATGTAATTTTTCTATGTTTTTTGTAATTCTTAATGCAAAAAGTTCAATTAAACGGTACAATAAGCCTTGGGTAAATCGTTGAAATAGATGTATTTAGCAACGATTTGGGCATGTAACTGAAATGAATTTGATAGATAAATCTTATTTAAGATTTTTAAAAAGGAGATTTTTTGATGGTTTTGTTTTTTAAAAAAAGACGTATTGGTATTGACTTAGGAACAGCGAATACAAATGTTTATGTAGAAGGTAAAGGCATTGTGATTGGTGAACCTTCTGTAGTAGCCATGGAAAAAGACACGGGCGACATCGTTGCTGTAGGGGAAGAAGCTAACAACATGATTGGCCGTACGCCGGGTAGTATTATAGCGACTCGTCCAATGAAGGATGGTGTGATTGCAGATTTTGATACAACCGCTGCTATGATGGAATATTTTATTAATAAAACGAGCAGTCGTTTTGGCTCAAAACCTCAAGTCGTTATCTGTGTTCCAGGTGGCGGAACGGAAGTTGAGAAGCGTGCAGTTGTAGATGCTGCAAGATTAGCGGGAGCAAGCGATGCTTTCTTAATTGAAGAACCTTTTGCTGCTGCTATCGGTGCCGATTTGCCGGTCAACGATCCTACAGGAAGTATGGTTGTAGATATCGGTGGGGGAACTACCGATGTAGCGACGATTTCACTGGGCGGCATTGTATCCAGCCGAATGAATCGTTCAGCAGGTGATGCAATGGACGAGGCCATTACTTCATTTATACGCAATAAATATAATTTGCTTATCGGTGAACGCACAGCGGAATCTGTGAAGATTGAATTAGGAAGTGCTTCTGCCGAAGCTGCGAAGGAACTAGGTAGCACAGATATTCGCGGTCGTGACTTAGTCACAGGATTACCTAAAACAATCACTATTGAAGCTACAGACATTAGCGAAGCTATTCGTGAGGTCGTCTCTGATATTATAGGGATTGTCAAAGAAACTTTAGAAGACACACCACCTGAAATTTCTGCGGATGTCATTGATCGAGGAATCGTGTTAACGGGTGGAGGCGCCTTGTTAAATGGTTTGGCAGAAGTGATTTCAGATGAAACGGATGTCCCTGTTTTCGTCGCAAATGATCCACTCAACTGTGTGGCTTTAGGGACAGGACTAGCATTAAAACATATTGAATTATTACAAGGAAGAAAAGTCTAAGAGAATATAAACAAGAATGCATAAAGAGTTGGTTTAAGAATCAATTTAAACCAGCTCTTTAAGCCGCATTCTTCCTATAGTTACATGAAACAATGAATGAAATACCAATCTTAAAAAATGTAATTGAAAAACGAATTTGAGGAGTGATCGGTTGAAACATTTTAATAACAAAAAACTAATCACTTTATTAGTTAGTTTAATGTTTTTTATAGGGATTCTTTGGTATTCTTTCAGTAATTTTGGATCCGCTCCTTACATTCAACAAGTAGTAAATGATATGACCGCTGTTGCTGGACGCGTTATCTCAAAACCTGTAAATGCATTAAATCGCGTGTTTTCGGATATTAATAATGTCCAAGATACTTTTGAAGAGAATAAACGATTAAAAGCTGAGTTAGATCGATTTGCCGAAATGCAAGCTGAACTAGCGACGTTAACGGATGAGAAACAAAAATTACAAGAAGAATTAGATTTACAAGCAACATTGACAGATTACCAGACAATTAGTGGCTCGGTCATTTCACGCAATCCGGATCGTTGGATCGATCAAGTGGTGATTGATCGCGGAAGTAGGGATGGTTTGGAGAACGGTATGTCTGTTCTGTCGAACAATGGTTTGATTGGGCGTGTAGCGGAAGTTAGTCCAACGAGCTCGAAAGTTACCTTATTAACGACAAATGATGAAGCGGCTGTTCTTACAAGTGCTGAAATCATATTAGAAGATGAAACGGTTTTTGGTGTAATTAATGGTTACGATACAAATCGAAAATATTTAATTATGGAACAAATTACTTCCACTACAACCATTGAAGAGGGTGCAACAATCGTCACTTCTGGATTAGGCGGATTGGTTCCACGTGGTTTATTAGTAGGAACGGTAGCGGATGTCACTTTGGATCGTCATGGTTTAGGGCAACGGGTGTATATTGAACCTGCTACAGATTTTGAAGATATTCGTTTTGTGACGATTATTCATCGAGAAGCAGAAATATCACCAGTATCAGAAGAAACGGATGAAGAAAGCGAGTAGGATATCAATGCATCATTGGAGAAAAAACCTTACAGTCATCTTATTGTTGTTTTCATCCGTTTTAATTGATGGCTTTATTCAAAGTGCGTGGACTTCTAGTTTGCAGACGAGTATTGGCTTGATTGTGCCTCGAACAATTCTTTTAATGTTTATTATATTATCCTTTCATTTTGAACCAAATTTTATTCTGATTAACGCAGCTATTTTTGGTTTTATCATGGATACTTATTATTTAGGATTTATTGGGATTTACATGGCATCACTCGTATTGATGGTGTATCTAACCTATCATTTAAAACGATTGATCCGTCCCAACGTGCTATCCTATACATTAATTTCTGTTTTGGGGATTACATTAGTGGAAGTCATCGTCTTTGGAATCATGCGTATACTTGGAATTACTACATTATCTTTCCAATTATTTTTAGTTTCCAGATTAAGTGCGACATTGTTATTTAATGGTATAGTGATGCTAGTGTTCAGTTTCTTTATTGATCGATTAGTTGCTAATATTGCAGATGAATCTTAGCTTAGGTAGGTGTAGGAATTGGAAAAGAAAGTAACATTAAAAGGTACAAATGAAGGCTATTTTTTATTCTTAAATGATCAAGCAAGCTTAAGCGAGATTTATGAAGAGCTCGAAGACTTATTTGATCAAATGAAAATGGATGAGAAGCTCGAGCAAAGTTTTGAGCTGACTATTGATACAGGGAACCGGATATTTAA
>DATGSY010000160.1:0-4014 GCA_035302125.1 Atopostipes sp. | reverse complement strand
CGATTTCCGTCGATTTCACCCATCAAAGAAGCATAACGATAGGATGTGCCATCAACAACTTCTAAGCCCGATTCTTCTGTCCGCTCAGTCACCTCGCTTATGACACTTTGAGCACTGACCGCTAACGTTTCACTAGTGGTTTCCAAGTCCGTCACAAAACTGACGTTGTTTTCTTCAGGGAATCGATTTTGAAGCGTTTCTTCCGTCCCTACAAAGATTGTCACCGTTGTGGAAACCGCAACAATCACCATCACAGCCAAGATGCTGATGTTCGCTAAACCTGTTGCATGCTGTTTCATCCGATACAACATCCCTGAAATCGAAATAAATGGTCCAGGTTGATAATAGATTCGCTCACTTCTCTTCATCCACTTCAATACAATAATTGAACCGGCATTGAACAGTAAGTACGTTCCTACAATCACCAAGAGGACGGCTGTGAAAAATTCACTGATTGCGCTCAGAGGGTCTTCAATCGTTACGGAAATGTAATACCCTGCACCCAGGGTAACTAAACCTATCAAGAATAAAAATGGGGAACTTTTCGGTTCTTTCTCCCCTTGATCTGACCCTTTCAATAAATGAATGGGGTTTGAAAAAGTCACTTGGGCAATGTTATACAATAATGTTAAAAAGAAAATACCTATAAATAAACCAATCGTTAAAAGGGTCATTTCCCATGAAATAGCATACGTCATAGAGAATGGCAGTTGCAGCAAATAATTCAAAAACATAAAGCTTAGCTGCCCAAATAAAATACCGACCAATAAGCCAACAAGGATATTGATGCCACCTACTATGAGCGTTTCGGTTATTAAGATGCGGGCAATATGTTTTTTCTCCAACCCCAAAATGCTATACAAGCCCCACTCTTTTTTACGTCGTTTGACCAAAAAGCTGTTGGCATAGAAGATAAATACAATTGAAAATATAGCAACCACAAAGGTACCCATGGCAAATAAAGTCGGCAGTGTGCTGGAACGCTCTTGCACATAATCATTTGTCATCAATGAAGCCATCATATGAAACATCGCTACCGTCACAATAGACGATAATAAATAAGGAATATAGAGCTGACGATTCGACTGAATGTTTCGCCAAGCCATTTTCAATGAGAAGTTACGCTTCATCTCGCTCACCTCGTCCGGAAGACACTAATATTGCTTGTGTAATTTTCTTCATAAAACTTTCAGGCGTCTGATCCCCTCGGTAAATTTCATGGTAAACCTGTCCGTCCCGAATAAACAACACACGGTTTGAAAAACTAGCAGCTCGAGCACTATGTGTGACCATCACAATCGTTTGGCCCGTTTGATGGATGTCTGTAAAAATATTCAACAAATTTTGGGATGATTTGGAATCTAAAGCACCCGTCGGTTCATCGGCCAATAAAAGTTTCGGTTCTGTAATCAATGCACGGGCAACGGCAGTCCGTTGTTGCTGTCCGCCCGATACTTCGTAAGGGTATTTGTCCAACAAACTATCAATCTTTAAACTTTCTGCCAACGGATGAAGCTTCCTTTTCATTTAATCGATTGGCGTCCGAGACAATACTAAAGGAAGGAGGATATTGTCTTTAATTGTAAAATTATTCAATAGATTAAAGTCTTGAAAAACAAATCCCAACTCGTTTCGGCGAAAACGCGAAATTTCTTTATCCTTAATATCAGACAAAGCTTTCCCTTCCAAATACACTTCCCCTTCTGTTGGCGTATCTAATGTTGATAGTATGTTCAATAAGGTCGTTTTTCCAGAGCCTGATTCCCCCATGATGGAGACGAATTCGCCTTCTTCAACAGAGAAATTTACATTGCTCAATGCTTCTGTTCCACCAATACCTAATCGGGAGGAATAAGTTTTCTTTAAATGTTTAATCTCTAAAAATGCCATGTCTTTCTTCCTTTCAAGATGTTGTTTACTTTGATTCTCTAGCTCTTCTTGAGCTTTCCAATCGGTTTTATCTGACTGAATAAAGTTTAAACCATTTCAGCAATTCCAGCATTTACCCAATCTTACAGAATAAAGAAGGAACCTTACATTTTTGTAAGATTCCCTGTAAGTCTATTAATCAAATATTTTCACTTCTTCACGTTCGAAGTGGATGCGGGCGATGGTTCCTTCTCCCGGTTCCGATTCGATCGTCAAGCGATGGCCTAAACGCTGACAGATTTTTCTTGAAAGGAACAAACCAAGACCTGTTGACTTTTCGTGCAGACGACCATTCAAACCGGTATAGCCTTTTTCAAAGATTTTTGGCAAGTCTTCTTTTCGAATACCGCTGCCGTTGTCTTCGATGACCAATACTTGATTGGTCTCCATATAAATACTGATTTCTCCAGTTTTCGTATACTTTAAGCTGTTGGATAACAATTGCTCCAATAAAACTTGTAGCCATTTGCGATCTGTGAGAATAGCAGCATTTAAGGCTTCATAATTTAAACGAATATTGTTGTAAATAAAGACGACGGCATATTTTTTCACAGTTTCTTTGATGACTTCGTCCAAATCGACTTCTTCTAAGTCCATCTCTTTTCCAGGATTTTCCAACTTCAAATAATTTAAAGCCATATGCGTGTAATCATTTAGACGAATCATTTCTTGTTCTAATTGCTTTCGTTCCGGCAACTCTTCTTTTTGTCGTTGGAAAATTAAGCTGATTGCCGCGATTGGTGTTTTAATTTGATGAAGCCACAGAGTGAAATAATCCATCTGTTCCTGGCTTTTTTCGTTTTGTTGCTGTTTGAAATCATGATATTCCTCCGTAAGTTCTTGGTATTTTTTTAAGTAAATGGACTCTAAACCATCCACATCAGCGAAAGGCAGCTCATTCGTGGCGCTTAAGTTCTCTGCCCGCTGCAGCGCTCGCCGGTACTGAAGGGCTTGAACCCCAATTGAAACCATCCAAATCACCAGTGAAAGCAGTACTCCATACCAATAAATAGAAAATGGCATACGTGTAAACAGCCAGAGCAGGCCAAAAATGAGTAGCATAGAAATGAATAAAAAGCATTGCGTTCGAAGTGTGCGGAGAAAAGAAGGAATCCATTCTCTCTCTTTCTTATTGACCGACTGCATAACCGACACCCTTTTTCGTTTTGATAAAGTCATCTTGTCCGATGCTTTTTAATTTTTTGCGTAATCGCGCAATATTTACTGCGAGTGTATTGTCGTCGATAAATGATTCATCTTCCCATAAAGCAGTCATAATTGCTTCTCGTGTTACAAATTCCCCTTTATGGTGAAACAAGATTTCCATAATTTTACGTTCATTATTTGTGAGATCAACCGTTTCTCCTGAGGCACTTAACATGGATTCGGCTGGTTTCAAAATGACGTCATCCACCGATAAAAATTGTTCATTCTCTGTAAAGTCGTAAGTTCTTCTAAGTAATGCTTGTATCTTTGCGATGACCACTGACAAATTAAAGGGTTTTTGAATATAGTCGTCAGCACCCATTTGAATCGCCATGACTAAATCCATATCATCGGTTCGGGAAGTGATAAAAACAATGGGCACTTCAGACACTTCTCGGATTTTCTGGCACCAGTAGTAACCATTGAAAGATGGCAATTGAATATCCATCAATACCATCTGAGGTTTCTTTTTTAGAAAAGTCCCCATGACGTCTACAAAATCAGTCGCTTGAAAAGCTTCGTACCCCCATTTGTCCAATCCTTCTTCCAATGCCGAAGCGATTACTTCATCATCTTCTACTATCATGATTGAAAACATGCTGTCCCCTCCTATGGTGGTCATTCGTAAATTGATTATTTTTAGTATAGCATGTTCTAAAAGAAGAAGAGAAAAAAATGATGATTTGATTTCATTTCATAAGACATTAACATTAATTTTAATACCAATAAATGGTGACAAATCACAGCATCTATAATCATTTTCTCAATATCACTCACAAAATAAATTATTCAAAAAGGTAATTAAAGGTAATAGCTCTCACAAACTACTTATTTATGATAATTCTATATAGAAATTGATAGAACCAGAAAGTAAAGGTG
>DATGSY010000159.1:0-2990 GCA_035302125.1 Atopostipes sp. | reverse complement strand
AAGCAGAAATTAAAGAACTTGCAGAACAATACAACTTATCCGTCGAACAAGTTGAAGAAGTTTTATCACCAGAATTGTTAACGCGTGATATTGCGATGAAGAAAGCTGTAGATTTAGTCAGCTCAACTGCAAAAGAAGTTTTAGAACCAGAAGACGATGTTGAAGTCGAACAAGTTGAAGAAGACTCTTCAGAAGAGTAAAATAAATGAACACTAAAAAATATGGTCTGCGCAATAGGCTGCAGACCTTTTTTTGTAGTGTTTGATGAAGAAAGTCTAAGACATAGCAAATGTTGGTAGTATTTAAATAGCTATGTTATTATAGTTAGGCGTCAAAAGAATCAGATAGAGGTGAACACAAATATATGTATAATAACGACGAAAATACGAATATATCTTGTTCTTTTTGCGGCAAATCCCAAGACCAAGTGAACAAAATTATTGCTGGACCAGGGGTTTATATTTGTGACGAATGTATTAATTTAAGTAAAGAAATTATTGATAATGAATATGTCACTCAGCGATCGGCTGAATTTGATGATATCCCAAAACCTCAAGAAATTTATCAGGTTTTAAATGATTATGTCATCGGACAAGAAGCAGCTAAACGCACATTATCAGTAGCCGTTTATAATCATTATAAGAGAGTAAATCATGTTTTACAGGCTAATTCAAAAGATGACATTCAACTGCAAAAAAGCAATATCCTGTTAGTTGGTCCGACAGGTTCTGGAAAGACCTATCTCGCACAAACGATGGCGAGAATATTAGATGTTCCATTCGCTATAGCGGATGCGACGAACTTAACAGAAGCAGGTTATGTTGGAGAAGACGTAGAAAATATACTGCTAAGCTTACTTCAAGCAGCTGATTTTGATGTTGAACGTGCAGAATATGGTATCGTTTATATTGATGAAATTGATAAGATTGCTAAAAAATCAGAGAACGTATCCATCACTCGAGACGTAAGTGGTGAAGGTGTACAACAATCTTTATTAAAAATATTAGAAGGATCCACTGCGAGTGTACCGCCAAAAGGTGGTCGTAAACACCCTCAACAAGAGATGATTCAAATTGATACAACGAATATACTATTTATTGTTGGAGGAGCTTTTGCTGGACTAGAAGAAATCATTAAAAATCGAGTAGGAGAAAGACTCATTGGTTTTGGCACATCTACAGACAATCAAGTGTCAGAAGATACTGAAAATATTATGCAAGAAGTGCTTCCAGATGATCTCCAAAAATTTGGATTGATTCCAGAATTTATAGGACGATTACCCGTAGTTGCTGTATTAAACGAGCTAGACGAATCCGATTTAATTGAAATTCTGACTAAGCCAAAGAATTCATTAGTGCGACAATATGAAGTCTTATTAGAATTAGATAATGTTGAATTGGAATTTGAAGAAGAAGCTTTAAGAGTTATTGGACGACGGGCAATTGATCAAGGAACCGGTGCACGTGGTTTACGTACCATAATAGAAGAGATTATGTTAAATATCATGTTTGAAATTCCAAGTCGTGAAGATGTTTATAAAGTTGTGATTACGAAAGATGCAGCTGAACAAAATCATGACCCATTGTTCTATGATGAAGAAGGACAACTGGTAAGTTAAATTTTATTCAAGAGTTAACCACCATTGGTTAAATGCTTTATCGCATTTCGACCAATGGTTTTTTACTACCATTCAAAAAAGAATGTTTCAAATAATACTGACCTTTAAGATTTTTTGAATATGTTTGAAATATAACTGTAATATATGTTATTATCTTATGGTAACCAAAAACTCTTGATAGAGACCTTTTTTTAAGGTTTAACAGTTTTTAAGAATGACTATGAATGATAAATTTACAATGAATTTACAAAAGTGGGTGACGAGTTGAAATTTCCGATTCAAAATGCAGATATTATTATAAGCGCCGTAAGAGAAGAACAATACCCAGAAACTGGGTTGCCAGAAGTAGCAATTGCAGGCCGATCGAATGTAGGAAAGTCGTCTCTGATTAACACTTTGTTGAACCGAAAAAAACTAGCACGTACTTCAAGTAAACCAGGTCGAACACGAACAATTAATTTTTTCAATATTGAAGATGAATTAGTGTTTGTGGATGTCCCTGGTTATGGCTATGCAAAAGTTTCAAAAGATGAATTGGAAAAATGGGGCTATATGATGGAAAACTATTTTTCTAGCCGAGAAACTTTAGAAAAAGCCATACTCATCGTTGATTTAAGACACAAGCCGACGCAACAAGATGCCCAGATGTATGAATATCTAAAGTACTTGAATATTCCAGTCCTCATCGTAGCGACAAAAGCAGATAAGGTAAAACGTGGTGTTAGAAACCGTCATCTGAATCAAGTGTTTAGTGCCTTGAATGTTGTAGAAGGCGATGCAGTTATTCCATTCTCAGCAGAGACTGGGGAAGGTAAAGAAGACGTATGGAATAAAATTCTAATGGATTTAGGGATTGAAAAAACATGAAACTATTAATGTATGGTGTAAACAAAGAAACCATTATGAAAGAAGATGTGGTGAAATACCGTTTATCTGAACCTGAGAAAAAAGTACAGATGAACGACATCAACAAACTTCAAGGTGTAGAGGAAATTGTTGTCTTAACGAATGATTTCAGAAATGAATATTATTTATATGTCAATGAAACAACTTTTAGCCACGGTGACTTTTTACGCTATCTAGCTGAAAAAACAGATAAAAACTTACAAGAAATTATTTTGGAAACCTACAGCAAATTTAACGAAGATGTATTGCGTCACTTATTTGAGATTAGCAGTGGATACCTCTCTGACCCGATGGGTTCTTTTGATAGTTTGGAGTCAGTAGAAAATGCGGTTCATTATGCTGAAATGTTAAATACCTGTGGACATATTTTACAAAATTTATTTCAAGAAGCGATTCAGTTGGCTTACTATTTCAAGTTAAACGAAGAAATTCAGCCTCTGAATAGAAGTGAAATTTCCAGATATGT